>JAGGWF010000120.1 GCA_021157685.1 Planctomycetota bacterium
TTATCGTTCCAGAGATCGTACAATTCCTGACCAAGGGTGGTTAGGGGTCGTAGAAAAACAAATAAGGCAATTCGTTTTTCGAAAACCCACCCAAATAGTGGCGAGGCACACGAAAAAGCGATTGTTGCAGAGAAACAGTGCCGTGTTTGTTTTCTGACAGCCCCTTAGATGAACTTTTGCGGTCTCATTATATCTAAAAGGGGTGGCTTCGTAAATAGAAAAATAGAAATCCTAATTTAATATCCTATTTAAACCCTCCGGAGTATTATCCGTATAGCACCCGATTGTCGATAATTCCACGATTCGGGTTGTATTTAGCGGTTTTAATCATTAAAATGGCTTTCAATTATGTTGAAACGATTTATCAAATACTATAAGCCGCATCGCGGCCTGTTTTCTCTGACGATGGCGGCGGCCGTAGCCGGAGCGGCTTTGACCGTGCTGATTCCCGCCGTAACGCGGCGGCTGCTGGATGTGTATATTCCCAACGATGACCTGGCGGGTATCATCCAAAATCTGATATGGATGTTGTCGTTGATTGTCGCCACAACCGCGATGTCGTACATTCGCGTCAGGTGGGGGCATATTCTCGGCGTGCGGATGGAGTTTGACATGCGAGCCGAATTCTTCGGGCATATTCAAAAACTCAGCTTCAACTATTTTGATAATGTCAAGACCGGGCATTTAATGAGCCGTATCTCTGGCGACCTCAACCAGATTGCCGAGGTCGCCCACCATGCCCCGGAAGACCTGCTGATCTCGCTGGTGCTGATTGTGGGGGCCTTTATCGCCATGTTCAGCTTCAACGCCCCGCTGGCCATAATTGCCCTGCTGCCGCTGCCGTTTCTGTTGGCGTGGGGGTATTTTTATGGCGGCAGTATGCGCAAGGGGTTTCGTAATGTCCGTAAACGAATCGCCGACATCAACAGCCGCGTCGAAAACTCCGTTCAGGGGATTCGCGAGGTTAAATCGTATGCCAATGAAGAAGAGGAAATCGATAAATTTGAAGTCGTCAATATCAGTTTCCGTTCTGCCAAGGAGAAAATGTATGGCATTATGGCGATCTTCTTTTCTGTCATGAGTTTTTTGATCGAAAGCTATTTTTTCGTCGTAATCGCCGGCGGAGTCATGTTGATCCATTTCGGCAAGGATATAACCAGCGGCGATTTGCTGGCCTTTATCCTATATGTCTATTTCATCCTGAACCCGGTCCGGCGATTGGTTAACTTTGCCGAACAGTTCCAGCAGGGAGCGGCCTGTTTTGAGCGGTTTACCGAGGTGATGGATATTGAACCGGACATCGTGGACAAAAAAGGCGCCTACACATTTGAACCCGTTAACGGTGAGATTGTCTTCGACAAGGTCAGCTTCAAATACGCCCAATCGCATGAGACGGTACTAGAAGACATCTCGCTTCAAATCCCGTCACACAAGACCATTGCCATCGTCGGCGAATCCGGTGCGGGAAAATCGACGGTTGTTTCGCTCATTCCCCGCTTCTATGAACCGCAGCAGGGAACGATCCGTATTGACGGGCATGATATTATGGATCTGAAGCAGAAGTTTCTGCGCGAGAATGTCGGCATCGTTCAGCAGAATGTCTTCCTGTTCGATTCGACCATTCGCGACAACATTATGTACGGCAGTCCCGATGCGTCCGAGGAACAACTCATCAATGCGGCCCAAAAAGCGAATATCTATGACTATATTCAATCGCTGCCAGAGGGGTTTGATACATTTGTCGGCGAACGCGGTGTGAAGTTGTCCGGCGGGCAGAAGCAACGGATTTCCATAGCACGAGTCTTTTTGAAAGACCCACCGGTCTTTATCTTTGACGAGGCCACCAGTTCACTGGATACCGAATCCGAGCTTCTGATCCAACAGTCACTGGAACTACTGAGTCAAAACCGAACCACCGTCATTATCGCTCATCGGCTAAGTACGGTCAAAAACGCTGATTATCTGTACGTAATGAACGCCGGCTGCATCGTCGAACATGGAACCCATACGGAATTGCTCGAAAAGAAGGACTACTACCACAAACTCTACACGATGAATTTGTTTTAATATACCATGCTTGAAAAGCCAAATCGAAGAAGACAACCGAACTAATTTAAAATAAAGGAGTAATTGGATGAGACCAAATCATATAACCACACTCATCATCGCTTGTCTGTTGGCCGCAACATGCCTCGCCAGACCGCCGAAAGTGATCAAGATGGTTCCCGAAAACGGGGCTGTTGATGTTAAGCCGGGGCCCATTAAAATCCGCATTCTGTTCGACCAGGATATGGGCCGCGGATCTTCCCTTTGCGGCGGCGGTGAAAACTTTCCTGATATCGTTGGAGAGCCAAAATGGGCAAGCAGGAGAGCTTTTGTTTTTTCTGCACGCTTAGAACCTAACCACGACTACTCTTTTGGTGTCAACTGCCCTTCCGCTCAAAACTTTAAAAGCATAAGAGGCGAATCTGCAAAAGTTCTGTTTGTGAATTTTCGCACATCAGGACTTGACGGAAAACCGCCAACGAATATCACCGATGCCACAAAAAACCAAAATCAACAGGCCATCGATAAACTGCGAAAAGCCATTGACAATAACTATTCATACAAAGATGAGAAAGACATCGATTGGGATAAATTGTTTGGGAAATACAATGACTCGCTTTTAAATGCTGCCAGCACAAAAGACTTTGCGAAGAATGCGGGACTAATGCTGGCACATGCCAAAGACAAACACATCTGGCTAATGGTCGGGGGTCAGCGTGTGTCTTGCTATATTAACCCGGTGACCCCAAACGCAAATCTTCAACTATTGCCCAAGCTGGTACCCAACTTTCAAAAGCACAATGCGAATGTCTGTACGGGAAAATTCCCAGATGGTGTTGGTTATATCTATATCGACAGTTGGAATAGCCAGCAAAGGCAGGATTATGATCAACTCTATATCGCACTGAATGAGTTTTCTGATGCACCGGGATTGATTATTGATGTTCGCGGTAATGGGGGCGGAGCGGAACCGTTAGCACAGGAGTTTGCAGGCTGTTTCATTAATAAACCCAAATTGTATGCCAAACATGTTTATAAGGATGCGAAATCACCTAATGGATTCGGTAGTATTCACGAACGGATACTCCAGCCAAACAAATCGCGTCCACAATATCGTGGCAAGATCGCTGTGCTGACCGGCCCGGTTGTCATGAGCAGTTGCGAGGCGTTTGTCCTGATGATGAAGCAGGTTCCGAATTGCAAGATTGTTGGCGAAACAACACGGGGCAGTTCCGGCAATCCCAAGCCGCATGATCTGGGCAATGGAGTTACGGTCTATTTGCCCTCATGGCAAGCCCTGCTGCCAGATGGCACCTGTTTTGAAGGCAAAGGCATCCGGCCGGATATCCTGATAAAGGTACGGCCCGATCAAATTACCACAAAAGACCCGGTCATCGAAGCCGCTTTGAAGGAATTAAAGAGGAGTAGGTAAAATATCTCTTGAACGCTTACAAGTAAACAACTCATTCCTTGTCGGCAAAAATATTTTTCAAAGCAGGATATATTTTTTTGTATTCCTCGAATTTCTTATCGTAGGTGCTTTTAAATTTTGGCCTTGGCTCCTTAACAGAGACTGGTTTTATCCAACTCTTTGCTATATCAGCAACTGCTTCGCCTGTATCGGCCGCCATTGCAAGCATTGCAACACCGGCGCAGCCAGCCTCTGTAATATTCAGCACAGTAATCTTTTTTTCAATCACATCGGCTTTTAATTGGTTCCAGATATCCGACTTTGCTCCACCGCCAATGGCGTAAAGTTCGTCAACTTTATAACCGGACTGTTCAAGGATGTCAAGATTAAGCCGCATTTCAAAAGCCACACCTTCAAGAAGTGCTCTGATAATATCATCCCTTTTAGTCGAAAGTTTCAATCCAAGTATAGCTCCGGTTGCGGATGTATCAAAATACGGTGTACCGGTCGGCGTAAAATATGGCAACACCATTAACTCAGATGGCTTATCACCGATTTGCTTCAATAGTAACTCGTATGGGTCACAGCCAAGTTTTTCTGCCTGGACAATTTCAGCTGCACCGAATTCATCACGGAACCATTTGAGGATATTACCGCCGGTAAGACTAAAAGCCACCGTTGCATACATTCCTGAAACTGTATGGTCGTAAGTGCAAAGATTGTTTTTACACAGGTTTTCCGTAAAGACAGCCTCGGCAAATGCAGGCGTAATGCAATCCACTGTGCCGGTAGCATAAATAGCAGTGCCAGGTTTAATTGCACCAGCTCCCAATGCTGAACAAGGCTGGTCATGTCCGCCTGTAACCACATAAGCATTTTGGGCATAACCGAGTTTCTCGGTTATGCCTGAACTTATATTACCCGCAATTGTTCCCGATGCAAGCGGCCTTGCAAGCTGATTCGGCTTTATACCAACTGCATCAAGTATTTCATTGTTCCATTGGTGCGAAACAACATCAAATAACATTGTCCTGCCTGCCAGAGACCAACCCATCGCCGGTTCCAGCCCTAATCTAAACTGAAGCAAATCCTCGAAGCATAAAAATTTGTCCGCCTTGGCCCATATTTCAGGTCGATTATCCTTTAGCCAGAGGAGTTTAAAAAGAGAAAACATTGGATGAGAGGTATGGCCGGTGATCTTGTAAAGTTTTTCTTGACCGAATTCTTTGCTCCAGTTTTTGGCGTATTGTTCAGCACGAATATCAGAAGACACCGGAGCATTACATAGCGTATTACCATCTTTATCTATTGCGGTAAATGCCTCACCCTGACTGGATATACCAAGACCGAGGACAGATTGAGGTTCTACCTGTGAAGCAGCTTCGGCAATCACTTCAAAGCTTTTTTCAATTACTTCATCTGAATCCAGCTCTGCCCAGCCGGGCCGAGGACTGATTACATCATATTCTCTGTAAGCAAGGGCCAACTGCTTGCCGTCCTCACTGAAAACAACCGCTTTACAGCCGCTGGTGCCGATATCTACACCCATATAATTATTCATATAACCTGTTCCTCAATTACACATACCAGAGCTTGAGATAGTATTTGACAATCTCTTTCATCTTATCAAAGATAATTTCCTGTCGATATGTTGTTGTATAATGTGAAATGTTCGGCTTGTTTGTTTTGTCAACATTTGCTCCAAGAAGATCAGCTTCTATCATTTCGTTTGTTTTTTCTAGACCAATAATTTTTGCGGAATTTCTTACCATATCGACAAACAATTCAGGGCTGCTGTCTCTTTCAAGCATTGTCCAGATATTTACCTTTGCAACACCATCACTAAAGAGATTACACACCTGCTCAGGGCCAACAGAAGAAGTGCCGTGCAGGACAAGTTTGGCCCCAGTTATCTTGCTTATTTTTTTGGCCAGATCGCTGTGATATTTCAAATCGGCAGCACTGGCGCGGTGTTCTGTGCCAAGATTGGCAACGATATAGTCAGCACCGGTTTGATCCAAATATCTTTCAGCCCTCTCTGGTGTGGTTAAACTTGAACTTTCATCACCCGTAGCTTCCACAATTTCATCACAGGCCCCTTCGATAACGATTTTATCGCCGTGCGTTTCAACAAATTCCGCTGTTCGGATGATATTTTCATCGAATGATAAAGTAGAAGCATCATACATTATCATAGAAAACTGCTCCATATCCCAATCGAGTAATGGTTTATCCGTATCCCACTGGGTATGGTCAAGATGAGTCATAACATTAAGCTCGCCAAATGGTGAATCCTTTGCGGTTAGTACACCTATATCAGCCATAAAAAGTTTCAAGCCAATATCCCATCGGCGAGTATGGGTATAATTAACAGACTGGCTTCGATGACTGTATTGATTTGTAATGGCAATTGTTATTGGGATATCGACTTTGCCAATCTCTTGGCTGTACTCTAATGCGCCGGCAAGTATCGCTTCTGTAGTGGTTAAGTTTTCACTGCAAAAACTCGGGACCACCCATTTATTTTCCGAAGCTTTAGCATAAACATCAAGAACGTTTTGTCTGTCAAGTACTAACGGCATATTTTGTTATCCTTATTATTTTTACCAAATTTCCCAGTTAATTTGCCAATTAAACTTTTGTTCAGGCATAACCACTAAAGTCTTGCCCTGCTTGTAAGATTCATAAAGCGAGCTAACATGACCAGACATCGGTTCAAAGGCGCATTCGATTCGTCTACATCCATCCTCATCCGGATAGCCTTCATTGTTCCACCAGATGCCAAGCGTCGAAAAAAGCTCTGCAGGATACTCTATCAACAATTTGGAACCACTTTTGAATCCAAGTTCAACGCTGCCGTCTTCAATTCCTCTTAAAAGCAACATTAATGATTTGCCTTTCAAACTTTTTAAAAGCTGTTCGGCAACTTTTGCAGGGTCATTTCCTCTTGAAGTCTTATTGTTGATTTCATCAAATAACTCATTAAATCCAGGCAAAGCTATTGAGTCAATCTGTCCAAGCGGCATTAAACCATGCATAACGTGAAGAAAAGAAATTTCTATGTCGGAGTTATTATTTAAGACTTCAAACTCCCATCTCAGATTGTTTCTGTCAAAAACCAATGTGCGACTAAACTGAATGTTTAAAGTTTCTTCTACAACCTCACAATGCAAACTATTCCCTGATGTCTCAACCTGCCACGGCAGCCAGTATAGATGTCCATGATCGGCTATATCTGAATCATCAATTGGCGATTTGCACGCATCTACTGTTGGAAAACAATCATCATAACCATAAACCGGACGGATTTCGTATTTGCCGTAATCAACCGATGGCGGCCTGAAATTATCAGGCCTGTCGGCTAATAAATCCAGACCCGAGAATCTTAACTTACTAATTCTTGCACCATCATCAGGTAAACATTGAAGCTGCCAATTACCACATTGGAATTCAACGGTATCCATTTTACAAAGCAATGGCCTTAATTCCGGTTACTTCGCAAAAGGCTTTTAGCTCTTCGTAAAGATGCTCTCCGTAGCCAAGACATGCGTATTCGTTATTCCAGTTTTCCAAAAGCTCATCGATATCACAATTTGCGGTAACAAAGCCGTGCGGCCAGAAAGGAATGCCACATTCGTTTTGACGCTTTTCAAGCTCATCTGCTGGCGGCTCAAATATATCACAGCGAGTAATAACCATTTCAAACTGGCCGTCATTTCTGCCAAGCCGGGCAAGAACACCCTTGCCAACCTTGCAAACTAACTTCACAGAAATCCCGCCCGCTTCGCCCTCTGTAGGTATGCCGTGTTCTGCAAAACCTGCAGGGCCTAACTTGCCTGCCAAAGACGGTGGACAGGCACCATCGCCAATAATCTTTATCTCATTATTTGATTTATCGATATGCTGCAAATCGCCATAATACACAGGCTCACTGCTCAAATCCGTAAGACATTTTACAGTCATTAGAGTATTGAAATCACCCAGCGTCGAAGTCCCTACGCCATCTTCGAGCATCATGCTTTGCGCAAAACAGGTAGCACTGTAGTCATCGCCAAGGCCGGGGAAAGATTGAATTGTATAAAAGTCAAAACCTTCCTTCGTGATAGTTTTCTTAAGTGCAAGATAAAGGCTGATCGAACGGTCGGCCTGATCGTCTTGGGGGATGGGTTCAGCGAAAAGTTTTTGGATGCGATCTCTTGCCTGAGTAATTTCTTCTTTGGTAACGGCTTTAGCAGTATTTAACAATTCCGTTGTATCCCTGGAATCGATATCAATGCCAAAAACTTTCATCCATTGCGATGGATCTGCTGCACCGCAGGTCTGGCCCATACCACGACCGCCGAATGTGCCAATAGTACTCATATTCAGACTGTTTTTCATAGCACTTGCCCGGCAGTAGCTGACAATTCGTTCAACTTCTTTGGGATCATCATAGCTGCCGTAAACAAAACGATGTTTCAGACCTATTTCTTTCAACCCACCGTGCATAACAAGTCCGCCGACCGGCCGCCAGCCCTGACTGCCGGGATTTGTCCAGAGAACAACGCCTTTGCCGGTAGTGGCAAAATCCTGAATGGCTGCAACCATATGTGATGCCCATACCCATGTGCCGGAAAATAAAACAACCGCATCAATATCATCGGCTTTTTTGAACTTTGCCAAACATTCTTTAGCCTCGGCCTTGGATGCAATAACAAGATCATGTTCGACCAGTTCAAGGCCGGCGTCAACTAATGCCTTCTTAGCATTTGCTACAAGTTTATCATCAATAAATGGCGTACCCATAGGATCGGTAAGGCCATCTTTGTGCACACCATAAACTATAAATCCGACTTTTGCTTTAATCATTTCAATTCCTTTTACATTAATTTTTTGGTAAAATATTTTTCAGATCTTCTTTGAGAGAAGGCACAATTTTAATGATGTTCTTATAATATATCTTTGCCAGTATACCCTTCGGTAAACCTATACCACAAATCGGCCAGCGTACTCTTTCAAATGTCCCATCATAGTCAGGAACATAAAAAGACTCATCATAGGTTTCCAGAAATCTAAAATAGCTGCGATACACATCTATGGAATCCTCGGTATCGGCGGGCATATCTGTTCCGAAGATTATTCTGTCCTGATGCTTTATGAAAAACTCCCTTGCAGTATAAGGCTGGCGGCCAAGTTCATCCATCCTCGCCGAAAAATCTATATAAACATTAGCGTTTTCATCGAGCAACTTAGATACATAGCCGAGATTCTCCGCGGAATTTGCCACATGCGGAAGTATAAATGTCGTATTGGGGTGTTGTCTTATAAGGTTATCTCGGCGTTTAAGCAACTCTTCTTTCCGTGGGAATTTCGGATCCGCAAAACTCCACGATGGAAACTTCTTTAACGATTCAAAATGTTCATTTACTTCGGTAATCGGTTCAAAGAAACCGGATGGGTCAGCCTGATGCATCAGAACTGGTATACCCAATTTACCTGCCTCTTCCCAGATTCCAAATAAATTGGGGTCATCGATATTAACAAGCCCGCCGGATGCATCTCTGTGCTTGAGCCCAAGTTCTTTAAGTATCTTTAGTCCGCATGCGCCCATTTCAACATGCTTGCCAAGTAATTCGATTGTTTCAGCTACAAATCTTTTGGGGTCATCAAACAGAGGCTCGCTTACATCTTTAGCAAAAGTTGCCATTGTAAAGCAATAAAACCTGCCGGGATACGCAGATGAGCAGTTCTCAAAGAAATCTTTAATATTCCCCTGCTCAATGACATAGCCGCCATCTGTAAAAGCTATTTTCACGTTGGCACTGACATCGCAAAAAGACACAACGCCGACAGTGTCGGCAACCTCGATAATTTTGGCGGCATTAAAATTGCCCCACAAATGATTGTGAGCATCAATAGCAGGGAACATTGCCTTTTCAGGAATATACTCTTTGCGGTATAAATAACAATTTCTTTTCATTTTAAGATTTGTACATGTAAGTTGACATTTATTAAAAACTATTAACCTTCTCTGATTTGAGCGATCATCCCAATAGTTTCTTTGACTTTAGTTGTCAAGTCGGCATAGTTTTCAGAGTCGATAATCTCTTTGGTGGTCAGCTTAGAACCAATCCCCGCACAGGCAATACCGGCAGAGAACCATTCGGTTAAGCTCTCTTTCGTCGGCGAAACACCGCCGGTCGGCATCAACTCCGTCCAAGGCATCGGACCCTTGACGGCCTTGACAAAAGCTGGACCACCCACTTGGGCGCCGGGGAAGATTTTGCAGATTACCGGTCTTGCCAGATTAATGCCGATTCGTATGGGCGGTTTCATCGCCTTGAAATCCTCATCAATCGTTTCCGCCTTGATTTTGAATTCAGCCGAATCGGCATCGTCGTCAAAAATATAGCCGTAAAAAAACCAAGAAATACACTTCTCATTGCCACTTCACTTTTACTAAGCATATGTGCGTTCTTTCTTTGTATACATTCCTGTTTTATATCATCTGCTTAGCCAGCCACCGTCCACGGCGACGGTATAACCCTGCATATAATCTGAGGCGGCCGATGCAAGGAAGACTGCCACGCCCTGCAGGTCTTGAGGCGTTCCCCAGCGTCCCGCGGGGATGCGGTCGAGAATGGCCTTGTTGCGAGCCGGATCTTCGCGCAGGACTTTGGTGTTATCGGTGGCCATGTAGCCCGGTGCGATGGCGTTGACGTTAATGTTATGGGCACCCAGTTCGTTGGCCAGCAGACGGGTTAGGCCCATGACGGCGCTTTTCGAAGCGGTATAGGACGGAACCAGAATGCCGCCCTGAAAGCTGAGCATCGAAGCGGTATTGACGATCTTGCCGCCGCGGCCCTGCTGAATCATCTGTTTGCCAACGGCTTGACTGAGGAAAAACAGCGTTCGGACGTTGATGTTCATGACATCGTCCCAGTCCTTTTCGGTAAACTCGGTGATTGGCGCCCGGCGGATAATGCCGGCATTATTGAACAGAATGTCAATGCCGCCCATATCTTCAACAGTAGCACTGGTAATCGCATCGACGGATTCTTTTTTACTCAGATCGGCAGTGATGGTGATACACTTTCGACCGAGGGCTTCAATCTGTGCCTTGCTTTCGGACATATCCAAGATATCGACTAAGGCGATGTCAGCGCCAGCCTCTGCAAGTCCAACTGCCATACCTTGTCCCAGTCCGCGCGAGCCGCCGGTTACAATGGCGACCTTACCGTCTAAGTTAAATTGATCCAGTATCATAATGATTCCCTATTATTTTATGTCTTCGATTTTTAAATGATCCATATCATCGAACGCCTGATTCTCGCCACCCATGCCCCAGCAGAAAGTATAGGCCACAGTTCCCACACCGGAATGAATCGACCAACTTGGCGAGATCACCGCCTGTCCATCGGCAACGGCAATATGACGTGTCTCGTCGGGCTTGCCCATGTAATGGAACACACGGGCATCGTCAGGCACATTGAAATACATATACACTTCCATCCGCCGTTGGTGCGTGTGCGGCGGCATCGTGTTCCAAACGCACCCCGGTTCCAGTACCGTAAAGCCCATCACCAACTGACAGCTTTTGACACCGTCCGGATGAATGCATTTGTAAATCGTACGTTTGTTCGATGCTTCGGCCGAACCCAGTTGAACCGGAGTGGCCTGTTCGATCTGAACATGCGCTGTTGGGTACTCGGCGTGTGCCGGATAACCCAGCAGGTAATACTTCGCCGGTTTGGCAGTATCGTCGCTAGTAAAAACAATGTTCTTTGAACCGCGACCGACATAGAGACAATCCAAATTGGACATTGTATACTGCTGACCATCGACGGTCACAGTGCCGGCGCCACCGATGTTCAAGACACCCAGTTCCCGCCGCTGACAGAAATAATCCGCCCGCAACTCATCCGCAGATGTCAATGCAAGAGCATTTTTCCCCGGAACGGCCGAACCGACGATCACACGATCCACATCCACATAAGTCATCTCTATCACATCTATCTTAAAAAGTGATTCAAGCAGGAAATTGTCTCGCACTTCCTGTGTTGTCATCCGACAAAATCGAACCGGATCCGGTGAATATCTTACTTCCATAGGTCTCGTTCCTTTAATTATTCGTATTAATTGATGTTTGTTAGTTGTTCCCGAACCGTCAATGGCTGTGACCAGTTTTCTACGTTTTTGATATCGAGATCAATCGGGATTTCTTTGGATCCGGGGGTCATCACCACCTTGATCGTGATTTTTTCATTAGCCGCCAATTCAACATCAAAGCCGATCATACGTGTGTCGCCGTTTTCGGCGTCAAAGCGACTACGGGGTTCGGTTGAATAAGTCGCCAGTTTGACATCCGCTTTTGTAACAACATGAAATTGCATTGTTTTCTGCTTTTGGCTCAATGTTGCTCTCGTATCCGATTTAATATTCACTTTAGCCGGAGTGACCATCGCCCAACGAACGGTTGCTGATTGATCGGCCGCCTGAAGTTCGTCCTGAATGAGGATTTGACCGGACGGCAAAAGTGATGCGCCGCGGACGGCTTTTTTCAGTTGGCCTTCGTAAACCTCGGTCATGTCGACAACTGCATGGGGAAATTTTTTGTCCGGTGAATACTGAATGATTGACGCATAGCCCCCGACCTTCTGGAATTGATCATTCACGGTCAGTGTGTTGTGAGAAAAATTATTGTATCGAAAAATTCTCCAGCGGTCGCTGGCCTGTGTCCTATCCCAAAGATTCATGCCAAGCGATTCAATTTTATTGTAGCTTTCCGCCCCCAGATCAATGGCCCATCGAAGCCCGTCAGCGTCGATAACGAAAGACCCAATGTCCATGTGCGCGTGATTGGAACCGGGGGTTCCGCCTTTGATCGCCAGATACATTGCGTCATCTTCCCAGGCCGATCGAAACATCGCAACCGGATTGACACCCTGGCCCATCCATGACAACCGTCTGGGCTGAGTCGCTTCAGGCATATCCCAGAGCAGCGTCATCACAGATGTTCTGCTCCGAGTGAGGTCTGACGGTTTTCGTTTTGTCACGCTGTCCCATATCTTCTTCTGATTCCATAACAGCGAGGGGTTATCATATTTTTTTGCAAACCATGAAACGACGGGAACAAGACCGCTCTTTGAACCGCAGTCGGCATAATTAAAATACAATCCCGTTGGCCCGGCAGCATGCAGATAGTACTCGGCGCTTTTAACAAAACCGCTCTTTTCAGATAAGCCGAAGTCCGTGCCTAATACTGAATCCAGGGCCTCGATCAGTAAAACATTGTAAGTTGTGCCATAGACCCAATACCCCGGACCTTCCGGGTAGGCGCCGTGCGGCTCGTATTCGTTCATGGCGATTTGAACTTTATTGACGCTGCGATGAATAATGGTTTCAGCTAACGTTGGCTCGTCTTCCATGATCGCCAGTACCCCGCACGCCATGCCGCCATGACAAACCTGATTCCAGTTGTTGTGCGTACTGATCCACCAGCCCGGACGCTGGTTTTCATAAAGTGATGGGCGGATTCCATTTTGGACAATGGCCCGTCGAATTTTATCGCGGCTCCGGATAGAGAGGTCATTATAAAGCCAGTCATACCCAACAGCAAGTGCCGTTGTCATCTCCGCTACATCAAGAAAATGGCTTGGATTCCAGTCGGAAAAATCCGCAATCACCAGCATTTCCTGTTCCGCTCGTTTGAGGTATCTTTCATCGCAGGTGGTTCGGTATGCCCAACTCAGTGTAAGCAAACGCTTAAGCGCTTCTCTTGACACACTCAAAAGTCGTCTTCCGGTTTGAATACGCTCAAGCGGTTTTTCTTTAGTTAGACCATCGGCCCTGCGAAGGATCTCTCGGTGCAGTGTTTTCAGCTCATCGGATGCCTGAATCTGACGCATAACGCCGGAAAGTTCTTGGTCGCTGATAAATAACCGTGGATGCGAAGCAACCGGCTTATCAAGAACCTGCCGAACCTGCTCAAGCGGTATCTTTGTAATATGACCGTCAGCGCATGTAAACGAAACCGACAAAACAAATGCAGCAATCGTAACAAATCTTTTCATTTTTATTTCCATTCATTAGTCAGCCAGTTGTATATGAATCGGATTTTCAATATGTTTTTTGAAACTTTTTAAGTACTGCTGCCATTTATCAAACGTTTTGAATTCATTGTTCTTGTCCCAACATGATCCGGAATAATAAACAAAGGGTTTGTCGAGTTTATGATTTGTCTGCATCAGCAAATGACCATCAGCTTCAATCACATTCGCTTTTGTAGCGGTCCCATAAACAACGCCGCAACCCATCTTTCCGTTTTTACCGTCAGCCGGCAGCCAGTAAGCAATTATGTTTTCGGCCTCAGTGAATATTTGATGGCTGCTTTTGCGAAGGACGATCCCTGCCGCAACCGGAATCGCTTGAGCATCATCACTGGAATAGAAACATTCGACCTTGTTCAGATTGCTTCCCAGGTCCAGAGTGATGCGTTTGGTCTCAGACACCGTTTGCCCCACTGCCTGCCACGGCCCATAGGTCAATTCGAATATCGACCGAATCGGACCGTTGGCGACAATTTTCCATTCCTTAAAGTTTTTAGCCGGCAGGCAAACTTTACCGTCAACAAAGGGTGCCGCTCCGCCGCAGCCAAGTGTGTTGCCGACCTTGTAAAAATCGCCGCCTTCGCCGTGGTCCTTGTGATAATTTCCGCTTTTATAGAATTTTTCAACAATTGGAGCTTCGACGCACTTGCCCCAAGCGTCAATGCCGCAGGTAATGGTTTCATCTTCTAAAGCGGGGCCATACATCCGGAATGCAGACTTGTCGCTTTCCCACGCGAAATCGTCTTTACGCTCTGGCACAAAGCGACAATATGTTGTCAACATCGATTGTGGCTTATCTAGCCCAGAGGGTTGTTTCATAATCCAGAAAAATTTCTTTTCACCGGGGGCTAAGTCGGTCTGGAACAACAACTCGGTTTTACGTTTACCGGAAATCATTTGTGTCGTTAGCAGATGGTTCGTCTTAAAATCAAATACAGCGGCATTGTCTTTTGTCAGGCCCGGAACGGACATCTTCATCTTATCCCAATCCAGGCTGATCGTTGCGCTGTCCCTGAAAGATAAAGTGGGATTGGTTACGATGAGTTTTTTTACATCTCGACCATTCCGTACGGCGATCTTATAGACTTCGCTGCCTGCGAGCAAAAACGAACCGACACCGTAAATCTCCGTCTGATCGGCAGTGACATGCCGCGGATCGGCTCCGATGGGTTGGACATACCCGAGCTTGCCGTCCGGATGTACACAATTGACCAATCCGGTCCAGGCCTTGATTACCGCCGGCAGATATGTTTTTTTTTCTAAAAGGCCCTGATTGATGCCCCATGCCAGCCCATAACAATAAAACCCGCTTCCGCTAGCTTCCTTGGAAGGGAAATTGACTGGATCCAGCAAACTGGAATGCCACAGCCCTTCTACCGGCTGGATCGTTGCTATTTTAGCAGCCATTTCTTTGTATAGCTTCTCATATTTGTTGCGGTCCAGGTGATCTTCAGGGAGTTCTTCCAAAACCCTGACCAATCCGCCAAATACCCAGCCGTTGCCGCGTGACCAGAAAACCTTTTCGCCGTTGGCTTCCCGTTTGTCGAAGTACCGGTCATCCCGGAAATAGAGGTGTTCTTCAGTGTCATAGAGATAGTCCGTAGTAGCCCACCACTCCTTGTTCATATAATCCAGGTACTTCATATCACCGGTGATCCGGGCCAGTTTTGCCCAGACAGGCGGGGCCATAAACAATGCATCACACCAATTATAACGTTTTTTGTGTTCAGCTTTATCATGGGTCAGGGGGGTGCCAGGTTGATTGGCCAAAATCCAGTCAAACCGTTGCTGAATCCCGGCAATCATCTCAGGGTTTTTATACTGTTTGTGCAGCTCGAGATACATCTGTCCGACCGCGTGATCGTCCGCATGATATTTTCGTCGGTGCGGCTGCCACTTATTCTTTTCGCCGAAAGCCAGCAAGGCGTCATAATATATATCCGTATCAGCCATTTGCGCCCATGCCGTCAAGCCGGCAAACAGTGCTCCATGCGTCCAGTCCGCGGCATGATGCTTGCTGGGATTGGCCAACTGCCAGTCAGCTACCTTTGTCATGACATTTTCAATCTGTTGTGGCTGCATTTGGACTGGTAATGGCTTTGATTTTTCAGCGACAGTACATCCGCAAAATACGGTCATGAATAGACCAAAACTAATCAATTGAATCTTTTTCATTGAATCAACCTTTCCTTTGATAGGTGATCATAGCCCATCACTGAAGACAGCTCATGAGCGGATTGTTTGACCCATTGGCCAATCTTGGTTTCTTTTTCCTGTGAAAAATGCATCGCGGGCCCCGTCACACCAATAGCAGCGATAACCTGACATTTGCTGTTATATACGGGTGCTGCCAGGCAGCAAACATCTTCATGGAATTCATGGTTATCCACCGCAAAGCCATTCATTTTTATTCGTTTAATTTCCTGTTTCATTTCTTTCAAGGTAACAATCGTTTCAGGAGTAAATTTTTCACAGGAATGCCGGGAGAAATATTCCTCGATCTCCTGCTCATATCGAAAGGCCAGGAAAACTTTCCCTGTTGATGAACAGTACAAGGGAACGATTGTTCCGGGACGAGATGCAACACGAACGGGATTTGAGCTGTCATGAACTTCCAATATCAAAGACTGGTACCCGCTCGGAATTGCTAGATGAGCGGTATAGCCCGTCTTGTCAGCAAGGTTACTCAAAAAAGAAATCGACAGAGGACGGACTTGCGAAGACCGTAAAGATTCGAGACCGATTTTTATAAGGGTTGTTCCGGGAAAAAATAATGTGCCTCGTTTTTCTGCCATCTCCTGAGAGCAAAGGGTCTTCAATATTCGAAACGCCGTCGTCCGGGGAATCTGAATTAAATCTTCCACCTCGGCAGCAGAAATCCCCTTAGGCCATTCTGCTAAAACTGACATAATCTCACATGCTTTAACTAAATTGGGAATTGCATAATTGTTCATATATGAACCTTAGGTTTCTTATTTGGACATTTATATGTCGCTCGAAATAAAAGTCAAGAAAATTTCAATAAAAACAACTATTTTTGTCCATATTCGTATTTCTACAGGGGTTGTTCAGTCTTCAGAGGTTTCAGAGACCCGGCGAATAGCCCTTTACACATCCACGCACGGACTCGGTAATCATGTAAATCAGGAAATCGGCGGCCTTAATCTTTCGGGAGCGTTTGATAAACCCTGTTTGAGCAGAGAGTTGGTTGATCCTTTCAAGGCTTAGCCCCAATGTCTCAAAAAGACGGACGAGAA
>JAGGWF010000101.1 GCA_021157685.1 Planctomycetota bacterium
AAACGCCTGATCCCATCCCGAACTCAGTAGCTAAGCCCTTCCGGCCGATGATAGTCGTAAGGCGAAAGTAGGTGATTGCCAGGAATTATAAGGCCCGTTTGCGAAAGCAAGCGGGCCTTTCCTTTTGGTGTGCCCGGCAGGGCACACTTACTTGTCCTGGGTGCGGTGTGTCCACAGACAGGTCAGAGTGTTGGACTCTTAACGCCAACGATTAACACGGATATGATGGATGCCTTTTTTGAAGAGTTCCTTGCCGAAGTCTCGCCTGATATTCATATTGTCATGGTATGGGATCAAGCTGGCTTCCATACATCGAAGAAGTTGAAAGTGCCTGGAAATGTAACGAGTGTACCTTTGCCGCCATACTCGCCCGAGCTTAATCCTGTTGAGAATCTTTGGCCTTATTTGCGAAGCCACTATTGGGCCAATAGGATTTATGCTGATTATGACGCACTTTGCCATGCTGCAATCGACGCCTGGCACGACTTGGTTTTCAATTCAGCGATCATTCAATCGGTTTGCCGGACTCCCTATGCCGAGCGCATTAATTAATCGGAATTGGGATAAGAGGCAATAACGCTTTTTGGTTGGACTTACGGGGAAAGGAGTATAAAAAAGAGGGGTCCGATGGGAGGAAGACTCTTCATCTTCGGGCCTACACGCCTCAGGACTTCTCGGTCCTTGGGGTGGGAGCGAATCCCAGTTTCCCCATCATCTCTACAAAAAACATCTACTTTCTCGGCCTCTATATCCTCGTCAACCGGCCGACGGTCTTCTCCCGACCTAAGACGATGGTTAAATAGGCTTCGGTGCGGAGGACTTTTTTGTTCTAAAGAAAACGAAAAAAAGTTAAAAATTTTTAATTTTCTCGGCCAGGACATCGAGGAGGGCATTTTCTTCGACGACGGCGATTTTTTTTCCATTTTTGTAGATGTATCCTTTTCCATTGCCTGCACAGACGGCGATGTCGGCGTCGGCGGCTTCGCCGGGACCGTTGACGACGCAACCCATTACGGCGACTCGCACTGGTTTGGTCACATTTCCCAGCCGTTTCCGCACTTTTTTTGCCAATGCGATCACATTGATCTGGCATCGTCCGCAGGTTGGGCAGACGATTAATTCCGGCCCGGAGTGTGATTCCAGACCCAGTGACCGAAGAATCTGTCTTCCGATGACGATTTCTTTGACCGGGTTGCCCGCGATACTGACACGGATGGTGTCGCCGATGCCCTCGGCTAACAATGTACCGATAGCGACCGATGACGGGATAAGGGCATCTTCCGGCAGACCCGCATGGGTCAGCCCGATATGGATGGGATACTCAAAATTAGCGGCGATGGCCCGGTTGACCTCGATGGTACGGGTCGTGTCGGCGCTTTTGGCACTGAGGACGAGATTCTCAAAACCGGCTTTTTCAAACAGCCGCACAAACGACCGCATTTCTTTGAGCATCAGGGCGGTGCGTTTGGCGGGTGCGACATCGCTTTTTAAATCACGGATGCTGGCTTCATTGACGCCGACCCGGATGGCGATCTTGTGCGATTTGGCACAGTCAATAATCCGGAAAATATCTTTTTTATCCTTAATATTACCGGGGTTGAGCCGGATCTTGGCCGCACCGGCCTCGATGGCTTCAATGGCACGGGCGGCGGAAAAGTGAACATCCGCCACAACCGGCATTGGGGATTTCGCGACGATTTTCACAAATGCCTCGGTATCGGCCTTAGTTGGCACGGCAATACGCACCATGTTACAGCCCGCTTTTTCGAGTTTTCGAATCTGCCGCAGACACGCACTCACATCCGTCGTAAATACCTTGGTCATTGTTTGCACTGCAATTGGATGCCGAGACCCCAATCTGAGTGGGCCTATGCTGACTGTTTTTGTTTTTCGTCGTTTGATCATTTTGGTTAACTCAGTTTTGTACAGACATCACGGATTAGACCCTGCAGGACGCCATCAGACAGATCGGCCAGTTCCGGTTCCGGCCGCTCGGCTCGCGCCATCGAAGACAAAATGCGAATAGATTGTTTTTTGCTCTTCCTCAGTTGTGAAAATGTATCTTTGGAAGCGGCCAGTTCTCCATCGGCCACCTGCCGCAGGTAGAGGATGCATTTCTTGATGACTTCCTTTTCCTGTGCTGTGTGATTGCCGCTTTTTGATTCGGGTTCATTCTCCGGCAGGGCACTTTGTGATAGGATATTATGCGTTAGATTTTTGCTTTCCCGCATCAGTTCTTCCATTTGCGTTTCTTCACCTGCATTCAGAGGCGTCAGCGTCAGTTCCACCTCGTCCCCGGTTTTGGGCGATGGAATATAACAGCGATGCTTGCAGAAAGGACAATTGCCCCATTTGCCGCCGGCTTCGTTTGGGGCCTTGATCTTCTTTTTGCACGATTCGCAGTTGAAACTAATCGACATAGTTGCCCCCTTTCTATTACCTTGTTTCGGCTTTGTATTCGACGCAAATATCCGCGCTGATGCCGCCGCGCGGGGTAAATGTTGAGGTGATTCGCATCCATCGTGGTTTGCACGCCGCTGCCAAATCGTCCAGTATCTCATTGGTCAGCGATTCATAAAAAATACCCTTATTACGAAAACTTTGCATGTAAAATTTAAGCGATTTCAGTTCAATACACAGTGACTCCGGAATATATTCAATCAGGATTGTGCCAAAGTCCGGCTGGCCGGTCTTCGGGCAGACGCTGGTGAACTCCGGACAGCGGATGGTGATCGTATAATCCCGCTGCGGGCGGGGGTTGTCAAACAATTCCAATTGCGGTTTTTCGCTCATTTTATTTACTCTTTCTCAAAATCGGTTATACTGACACGCCCTATTTTAACCAAGAATATCGATTTTGCAAGGAGCCAAATGAAACCTTTGTCCAAGAAAGCTGTCGTCCTGCTCAGCGGTGGGTTGGACTCGGCGACGACGCTGGCCATTGCTAAAAAAGATGGGTTTGACTGCTATGCGATGACCTTTCGCTATGGGCAGCGGCACGCCTGTGAGATTACCTGTGCCTGCCGGGTGGCGATGGGGGCAGTCCAACACCGTATCGTGGATATGGATCTGGCGGCTTTTGGCGGTTCGGCCCTGACGGATGCGACGCTGGATGTGCCTAAGGATCGGGAGGATATGGCCAGCGAAATCCCGATTACCTATGTACCCGCCCGCAATACGATTTTTCTGAGCTATGCGCTGGCTTGGGCGGAGATCGTGGGGGCGTGGGATATTTATATCGGTGTCAACGCGACCGATTACAGTGGGTATCCCGATTGCCGACCGGAGTATATTGAGGCATTTGAAAAAATGGCGAATCTGGCCACCGCCGCGGCGGTCGAGGGTAAGGGTCGATACACCATTCAGACGCCCATCATTCAAATGACCAAGGCACAGATTATTCAGACCGGTACTGATATTGGTGTGGATTATTCGATGACTCATAGCTGTTATGACCCGGACACAGAAGGGCGGCCCTGCGGTCGATGCGATTCCTGCCAACTGCGGCTGAAAGGATTCGCCGAAGCAGGCCTGACCGATCCGGTCGAATATGCCCATGAGTGACTAAATTGGCCACCCGACGGGTGGCTGTGGGGCTGTCGCCGCAAGGCGGCAGGATGGGTAGGCAGAAGTCAGCAGAGATAGTATGTAGGCTAGGAACCGCCGTGGTCCGGAATCGTCTGCCCGGTGGTGTGGTAGGATGGCGGGAGCAATCCCGCCTCCTGTTGCCGCAAGGTAATAACCCGCGATGAACAGTGGTTACGCACCACCGTGTCGCATAAGCAGTATCGGCTTATGACGATCTTTACAATCACGGGCCGGTCGTTCCATATTTTCTACCCGATTCAGGTTTTGATTTGCGTTAATAAGGAAAATTTGAGAGTGTAGTAAAGCTACCGGGAAACTGTTAGAGTCGGAATTTGCTAGCTTCGCCCCAAAACAGGTATTACCTGCCAAGGGCAAGGTTCAAGCCGGTTATACCCGGAAAACACTAACGCAATGAAAAGAAATTACGCATAACATGTTAGTTTGAAATAAGTTACGGTAATATTACCCGATTATCCTGCTACAGTCTCGAAAATTCAATGGCAATCAGTTTTTCGCAACATTCAAAAAACTGTTGGTGGTCAAGATGTTGCCCGAGTTTATTTTTACCGTTACCGCGCCGTCGCTTGCGGTATAAAAAGTCTGTATCGACGACCCTTCAGGAGGATGATACGCGTTTTTAACAGCTCTTTTTGAACAACTTGCAATGATAATATCCGGTTTCAAAGACTCGATAAAACCGACATCTAAGCTGTTTGTAGAACCGTGATGCGGCAGGATAAGAACATCCACGGTTAAATCCGGGTTGTGTTCGGTCAGCCGATTCTGGGCGGTGCGTTCGATGTCGCCGCAAAGCAGAATTTTGCGTCCCGCGTATTCGATGAGCAGGACTTCTGATTTATCATTTTCGGAAACCGAAGGTTCTGACAGGATTGTCTCATCCGGCCAGATCGATTTAATCGTAAGTCCTTTTTGTCCGCGATAGGTCTGAAACGGTTCGATCGTTTGACCCATTTGAGTTAGGGTTTGGCAAACTTCTTTTTCAATCGAGGGTTTCTGTGCTGAATTTAGCAACACTTGATTCGCGTAGACGTTCTTGATTTTTACGGCGGCGGCGACATCCCCAATGGCGTTGATATGGTCTATGTCGCCGTGGCTTAAACAGACGGTATCCAGAGAGGAAATGCCCTGATGCTGTAAAAACGGAAGGATTGTTTTGTTGGCGAGATTGCGATTGGTGATGGAACCGGCGTCAAAAAGAAAGTGTTCATTTTCTGGCCCGCTCAGCACAATGGCTTGTCCGTGTCCGACGGAAAGACAGGTGATCTCAAGGTCGTTACGGTCCTTTATTTTCAGATGCGATGAAATACCCGGGTAGAGAAAACATAGTAGGATTAGGAAAACAACTCCCTTTTTGAGTCGCCAGTAGGATGGCGAAAGCAGACAGAGTGCCAGCATCAAAAAATAGATTGTGAGAACCAGCGGTAAACCGGGCCGATACGAAAAGACCCGGAAAAAATCTATTTTCGATAAAATGATAACGGTGTTTCCAAATCCGGTTGCGGCGTGGTTGAGTATCCAGCCGAAAACAGTCGCGATTGTTGGAAATAGCGACGACAGCAGTATCTTGGCGAATCCCGCATATAGAATCGTCAGGACGAACGGCAAAACCAAAACGGTCCAGAGCGGAGAAAATGGGTTGATCTGGCCGAAATAATACAAGAGGATTGGCGAAATCGTAACCCAGATCGAAGCGCCAATCGCAAGCAATTCAATGATCCGCCGAAACGGGCCTTTCAGACCCGCGAGAGATTTTGGGAAATAAGCAATGGCGGGATAAAAGAGTCTTGTTAAAAAGTGAAATTTCATCGTGGGAAAAAATAGCAGGATTCCAAGTACAGACAAAAACGAGAGTTGCCATCCGGCGGAAAACAGATCGTAAGGATGGATAAAAAGCAACACCAGCGCCGAAAGTGAAAGTGTGTTCAGCGAGTTGGCCTGTTTCTTGAAAAGGACAGAGGCAAAAAAGAAACAGCTTATAAAGACGGCCCGCATGGTGGGCGCTCGGGCAGGAACGATCATTGCATACAGAAGGATCAGGATGATGCAAACAACCGCTCGCGGCCGCTTTGTCAGGCTGGTGATACGAAGCAGCCACCAGAGCGAACCGGCCAGAATCCCCACATGCATCCCGGATAAGCTGATAAAGTGGGCTAAGTTTGTGTCGCGAAATGCCGCCATAATCTGCGAGCTTAGGCCGCTCCGCCTGCCCAGCAGCAGGGCGGCCGTTAAGGATCGAACCGTAGTGTCCGGTTCGTCCAGCAGGGCACCGGCGGCCAGAGGATAGAGAATGGACCGTATTTTGGGTAATAACGGCACGGATGTATGGATGACTTCAACCCCTTCGGCGATCGGAACCGATGCGGCGAGATAAACGCCTCGCTGGTGCATGTGTTTTTGCAGATTAAACTGCCCCGGATTTGGCGGCGGCGTAAAGCGGCTCAGCCAGCAATCAATCTGAACCGTGTTGCCGGGCCGGACATGACCAACGGGTTCTGAAATCTGAACACGAACCTTTCCGGTTGCCTTTTGCCAGCCGCTGGGTGTTTCTATGTATTCTGTTTCAAGGTAAAACGAACTTTGAGAACTTAACCAGGGGATTGATGAAAGCCCCCTTGAGGATGCATCGGTACGAACGGCTGAGATCACCTTGCCCTTCAGTGTCGCCAATTCCCGCTCATTTTGCAGGTAGCCGCTGATATGGTTGGGGGGCATATTGGTGATTGAATAGGAGTGAACGGTTCCGAGAGCAAGGGTGGCCAGACACGCCCCGGTCAGGGCCAGAGAGAGGCGAATCTCATTTTTTGTTTTGAGAGTAAAAAACAGGCACAATCCCGCCATGATTGTTATGCCACATACGGCAATCCATACGACGGAGGGAGGTTGTATTTTATAGGCCAGCAGAATGCCAAGGCCAAACGCGATGGTAAAGGGAAGAACCGGAGCGGATGAAAAAAGCCGGTCGA
This sequence comes from Planctomycetota bacterium, assembly GCA_021157685.1. Lineage (GTDB taxonomy): Bacteria > Planctomycetota > Phycisphaerae > Sedimentisphaerales > Anaerohalosphaeraceae > 4572-13. The sequence continues at coordinate 6,573 of JAGGWF010000101.1, forward strand.
TCAGCGGTGTGTCGCTGGTTAGCGTATCCATCCGCTGAAGATTCAACCGTATCAGGTCGAATTCATCAAGGCTCCTTCGTTTCACTTTTTCCCCTTAATTACTTTGGCTCTATTTTCTCCCGGCCCTGCATATAGGGCCTCAAGACCTCCGGTATCGTTACGGTTCCGTCTGCGTTTTGGTTTAGCTCGATAATCGGGATCAGTACTCGCGGTGAGGCGATAACGGTATTGTTGAGTGTGTGGCAGAAAATATTTTTGCCGTCGGTGTTTTTGTATCGCAGGTTCATTCGGCGGGCCTGGAATTCATAGAACCGGCTGGCCGAATGGGTTTCGCCGTAGCTGTTGCGAGAGGGCATCCAGGTTTCGATGTCGAATTTCTGCGCCTGACCGCGGCCCAGATCGCCCGTGCAGACATTGACAACGCGGTAAGACAAATTCATGGCCTGCAAGACGGCTTCGGAGTTGCCCAATATCTCAAGGTGGTATTTTTTGCTTTTCTCGATATCGTTTTCGCAAACAATGACCTGTTCGACTTTATCAAACTGGTGGATGCGGTATAGGCCGCGCGTGTCTTTGCCCGCCGCACCCGCTTCCCGACGGAAACAGGTACTCAAGGCCACGGATTTGACGGGAAGTTGGTCTTCGGTGAGTATTTCACCGGAATGGTAGGCCGTAACCGGAACCTCCGCGGTTCCGGCAAGATTCAGATTGTCCCGCTCTATCTGATAGGTCTGTTCTTCGGAACCGGGGAAGTAACCCGTACCGACCATGACCTCGTCCCGCATGAGCAACGGGACCGACATGGGTGTATATCCCTTGCCGATCATAGTGTCCATCGAAAACCGCAAAACCGCCCAATGCAGCAGAGCACCGTCACCTTTGAGGAAGTAATTTCGTGTTCCGGCTAGCTTGACGCCGCGTTCGATATCAATAATGTCAAGGGCCAGACCCAGTTCCACATGGTCCTTTGGCTGGAAATCAAACTCTCGAATTGTACCCCATTTTCGTAGTTCGATGTTTTCGGTATCGTCTTCACCGATCGGGACATCGGGGTCGGCGGGTTGGGCGACCTGCCCCATCAGCGTATCAAACTCCGGCTGGAGTGTTTTGATTGCTTCGCTGTAATCGGCCTCGTCTTTCTTTAATTGGGAAAGCGTCGCCAATGCTTGTTTTTTCTGGTCGGGGTCCAGCTTGGGGATTTCTTTGCCAACACGGTTTTTTTCGGTAGCGACAAGCTGAAGTTTCTTCTTGTTCTCAAGCAATTGCGAATCGACCTGAAGCAGACGGTCGATGTCAACGGTGACTTTTTTGACCTTAGCACCGTCGATGAATTTTTTCGGGTTTTCTCGGATCAGCTTTATATCGATCATTAGGGTTCGTAGTTTTTAGTTTTAGTTTTAGTTTTGTAAGAGTGTGGACTTTAGTGTGTAAACAGACAAGCTAAAGCTTGAACTCCTACTACGATTGTTCGCTCCATCACTGTTGCGGCTCTGTTATTCTGTTTCAAAACGACGAATGATGAGTACATTATTTTGTCCGCCGAAACCGAAGGATTCGCTCATGACGATGTTGACCTCGGTCTTGCGGGGTTCATTTGGGATATAATCCAGATCCAACTGTGGGTCCGGGTCGTTTAAGTTCATTGTCATCGGCAGAGTGTTTTCTTCGATGGCCTTGATGCAGGTAATCAGTTCCGTACATCCGGTTGCTCCGATGAGATGACCGAACTGGCTCTTCGGACTGCTGACGGGGACACTTTTGGCACGGTCGCCGAAGACGGTTTTGATCGCTAGCGTTTCAATGGAATCATTTTCAATGGTGCTGGTTCCGTGTGTGCTGATATAGTCAATGTCGCCGGTTGTAACGTTTGCGTCTTTGAGAGCGGTTCGCATGGCCGAAGCGGCTCCACGGGCTTCTTCGTGCATATCGGTTACGCGGAATGCATCATTGCTGCTGCCGAAGCCGATGAGTTCGGCCAGAATTGGGGCGTTGCGTTTTTTTGCGGATTCTAATGTTTCGAGAATGACAACGGCCCCGCCTTCGCCGAGGACAAATCCGTCGCGGGTTGCTGAGAATGGCCGGGAGGCCGTGGTCGGGCTGTCGTTGCGGGTCGAAAGGGCGGTGAGCCGGTTGAAGCCGGTCAGACCCAGTGGGTGGATCATTGAATGCGCCCCGCCGGCGATCATCACATCGGCTTTGCCATGACGCACGATCATCGCCGCTTCGCCGATTGCCTGGGTACTGGCGGCACAGGCGGTCAGGCAACTTCGTGTGATCCCCCTTGCCCCGGTCAGCAAGGCGAGATGTCCGGCAGGCATATTCGGCTCCTGCTCCAGTTCCCGCATTGTGTCCATTGTTTCCAGGGCTTTTTGCGTCCATTTGCTCCAGTCCATTGTTTGCTTGCCGGCGTTCCAGCCGCTGATGATGGAGGAGAAAAAGGCGTTGTTGTCCGCGGAACCCTCGCCGGCGCCAAGATAAATGCCTAGTCGAGTGCGGTCAATGTTGTCGGCAGGTGTGTCTGTCTCAATATCAATTCCGGCCTGTTTACACGCCTGAACACATGCTCCCAGCACAAACAGAGAGCCGCGATTGCTATGCTGGTGAAGATCCGGATTCTTGACGAAGCTGGAAATGTCATAATCTTTCACTTCGGCGTCGAATTGGGTCGGAAAGGTGGATGCGTCGAATAGTGTGGTTGTCGCCACGCCGGACTTTCCGGTCATCAAGCCGTCCCACATCGTCGGCACATCATGTCCCAGCGGACAAACGACTCCCATTCCGGTAATGACTACACGATGATCCATTCTAAGCGTTTTCCTCATACTTTTTAATAACAATCGCCGCTGTCTGGCCGCCGAATGAATAGCCGCAACACAGGGCGTAATTGATTTCTTTGTTTGCTGCTTCGGTTGCGATGTTCAGTTCGCAACCGGCGGCGGGGGAAGTGAAATTAGCTGCCGGTCCGATCTTCTGATGCTCAATGGCACGTACCGCGGCGATGAGATCAATCGCTCCGGCGGCGGCCCCGGTGTGCGAAACCATGCTTTTAATGGGCCAAACACTAATCGATTCCAAAGCCGAATCAAAAACTGCTTTCAATGCTGCTCCTTCGGCCTTATCGTCCGCAACGATGCCTGTTCCTGCGGGAACAATTAAATCGATCTGGTCAGGCCGGACATTGGCTTCGTTAAGGGCTTTTCGGATTGCGATTTGAAGTCCCTTGCCATCCGGTTCCAAGTGGGCATAGTCAGTGTTCAGCGAGTTGCTTGAAGCAGTTCCGACGATTTCGGCGGCAATTGTTGCGTTTCGTGATTTTGCGAATTCCAACTCTTCCAGAATAAGCATACCCGCCGCTTCACCAAATACCGAGCCAGATGCGTTTGTGTCAAAGGGTCTGCACGCCTGTTCCGGCGAGTCATTGGAGCCGGTTACAGCGCGATGGTGCAGACATTGCCGCATCATCACGACAGGGTTGACCTTGGCTTCGCCACCGCCAGCAAAGGCGACATCCGCATCATCGCGTGTAATCATCTCGACGGCCTCGGCAATCGCGATATGGCTCGCCACCTCGCCGCAGGTAATCGTATTGCTTGGCCCCTGAATGTCGTGAATAATTCCGATGTGACAGGGCAGCATATTGGGCAGGTATTTCAGTAGCCACAAGGGAGTTAGGGATTGCAACCCATTCATTCCCCATTTACGGATGTCAAATTCCCCGTCCGTAACAGCTTTTTCAACACTTGCGGCTATTTCCTCAATCTCGCAACTGATTAATCCCGCCCCAAAACTGATCGCTGTTCGGGTTGCTGTGATAGTCGCGTTTTCAGGGTCCGTTGCCTTGGTAACGAGTCCACTGTTTTTGACCGCGTCGCCGGCGGCAATGACAGATAGTTCAATATCCCGGCTCATCAGTTTGGTTGCTTTGCGATGTGTCTTTGGGACGTGATTTCGTATTTTATAGTCCGCCACTTCACCGGCTAACTCACAGGGAAATCCAGTTGGCTCGAACGCCTGAATTTTTTTGACGCCACAACGACCTTCCAGAAGTCCATCCCAGAACTCATCTCCTGTTAGCCCCAGCGATGAGACGGCGCCCGTACCTGTTACAACAACGCGACGGGTGCTCATTCGGTCTGCTCCGAAGTTGCTTTGTTCTCGACAAAGCCGGTCAATAGGGAATTAAACATATCGGTAAAGACAAAGTTCTCTTCCGGGAATTGTTTGCCGGCCAGATTGTTATCAATATGACTGAACATCAGCGAGATCTGGGCGATGCGCTCGTCGCCCCGCATGATCTCGCCGCTGGTACTGGCGGCCTCCGGAGCGATAGAGTCAATACGAGCGTGTAGTATGATTGTGTCGCCGGGACAGACGAAGTGGTAGAACGCGGCCTTTTTAATCTTGGCCAAAATGACCTTCTCCTCAAAATTACGCGACTCGCCGACCAATATCCCCGCTGTCTGTGCCATCGCCTCGATCATCAGGCATTCTGGCATCATCGGAAACCCTGGGAAATGATCATGCAGATGCTCTTCGGCGAGCGTTACATTCTTCAACGCTACGGCAGACTCACCGCTCTTGAATTCCAGAAACTTGTCAATCCAAATCCAACGCATTCATTATTGCTTCCAGTGTAAATGTGTATCGGTAGAAAGCCCTCTCAGAACTTTTGCCGATACGAACAATTTTGTTTTTGCTTAAGAAAAATTAAGCGACCTTGCCTTCAACGAAATTAACAATTGCGTCAACCGTAAACAGATCCGCGATATTGTTGACATTCGGATCTTTCTCGAATTCGGTTAAATCGGTATGCGGCATCTTGTCTTTCAACTCCGCCAATCCCTTTTCGGTCAGCTTGCCGCCGCTTACGAAATCCGGATTGTTCAGGACGGCTTCGGCAGGGAAGAGTTCTTCGCGCGGAACCTTGATGTCAAACGATTTTTCCAGACGAAAGATGATGTCCAGAAAATCAATACTTTCCGCACCCAGATCACCCATCAGCGTGGCGTCTGCGACAACTTCGTCATCATCGAGCCCCAGCGCGTCGATCAGCACTTCTTTTACTTCTTCAAAAATTTTATCGCGGCTCATTGCCATATTAATTTGCCTCCATTATCTAAATACAATCCGTTTGTGTTTATTTCCGTTTTATCCTGAATACAGCAATGTCCATCGCTGTTTCAAATTCTCGACAATCGTCCCGTCCACATGGGCCAGTTTGGGGTTGTCATCGGCTAAGTTAAAATGTCGAAGGACCAGTTTGGCTTCGACAATGGGTTCATTGCCGCAGGAGCCGATGCCCTTAAAACTACTGGTATTATCTTCAATGGCTGATGCCGTTACCGTGTACTGAATCTGCATCCCCGGTGCGGCGAAACTCTTATACTTTACATTTTTTGCCGTTTCCAGCAAGACCATGCTGTTTACAAAATCCTGCTCCTGCCGAACCAGCCACGAAGCCGACTCGATAAGCCCTTCCAGCAGCAATACGCCCGGCAGTACGGGAAACGCCGGAAAATGGTCGCCCAGATACTCCTCGGCCAGCGAGACGCTCTTGATAGCTGATAGTTGCTTGCCCGGTTCCAATTCAGTCACTCTGTCGATCAGTATGAATTTCATTGTAGGGATTTTAGTCGGAATTTTTGTGATTTCCAGCTTTTTTTTACTTTTTTGGCAGGATTAACGGATAACAGGATGTATTTTAACCACCTGCCGTCGCTAAAGCTATGGCAAGGCAAGCGGAAATCACAGAAAAACACCGAAATCGTCATTATCTCTCGCACGGTCATTATCGCATTAGAGGGTCCGATAGTACGACGACTCCATCCGAGAATCATTCTTTTTACTCCATCATTAATGGGGCTGGCTTTTTACCTTAAGAAAACAGTTTTTTTAGCCGTTAGAGCGGTAGATATTTTCTATATTTTACGAGGGGGCCTGTGCTTTGTGCTTCTACTACTATGTAAGGAATTAAAAATGGTTCTTCGGCATTGTTTGAAACTGAAAACAGTTATTATCGTTCTGTTATTAGGTATTTTGGTTGGCCCCGTTTATGCGGGCCGCCGTGATAGGCAGATGTCCACAAAGACATTACGGTCAATGGCTCGTGCTTACATGGCTTTTGGTAAGTATGAAAAAGCACATTCGTTTGCCGCGAAGGCATTGCGGCAGGGATGCTCGCAGAAGACCGACACCGGAGAAATGGCGCTATGCCTGATTGATATGGGGACGGTTTGCAGTTATGAGGGTCTGTTGACGCAGGCCCGCCGGCGTCTGGAAGAGGGTGTCGAACTCCAGAAAAAGGCCCTTTTTGATGACCATCCCTATGTGGCTCATACACTTCGAATGCTTAGCGATGTTTGTTTGCGGCAGGGCGATCTGGTTCAGGCAGAAACTGTTTTATCACAGGCGGTTGGCATTATGCTGAATCACTGTGATTTGCAAAGCAAGGAAATGGCGCCCTTCATTTTGGAGTCGGCAAATCTACAGTTTGAAAAAGGGGAATTGGACCAAGCACAGGATAATTATCAAACCGCGCTGGATATTTATGAACAATCTTATGGCTCGCAACATTTAATGACCGCTAATGTTCTCAAAAAGATGGCCCGGCTGCATATTGTTCGAAATGATGCGGAAGAAGCAACTCAGTTGATGTCTCAGTCATTGAAGATCAAGACGCGGATTTACGGCCGCTACCATCCCCAACTGATCGATGGTTGGCTGGCGATGGCTCGCCTGTACAAACAGCAGGGGCAGACCGCGCGATGTGAGTATTATCTGGCAAAGTCCACCGAGACGGTTTCTAATACGCGAAACGCAGTTACCATGGCCCGGGTTTACGAGCAGGTAAACCAAATCCGCAAGCAGGGTCTTGTCGCATCGGCAATCGCGATTAACTGAGCTGGAAACGATTGTTTTCTATGAGTCTGCTGGTTTAGGGTCGTTTTCGCCGGTGCGAGCCGGACGAAGTCAAACGGCTTCCACTTGAATGGTTACTGCCACCATTGGATTTTGCAGGGGCGTCGCCCTCATACTTTCCAAAGATCATCCGGCCCGCCGAGGTTTGCAGGGCGCTGGTGACCGCAAAAGTAATGGTTCTGCCGATTTTATCGTTGGCGCCTTCGATAACGACCATGGTGCCGTCTTCGAGGTATCCCACGCCCTGGTTCGGATCTTCTCCCAGGCGGAGAACCTTCACCGTCATGGCTTCACCGGGCAAGGTGACAGTTTTCAAGGCGTTGGCGAGATCGTTAATATTAACAACATCAACCCCTCTTAGAGAGGCCACCTTGTTCAAATTGAAATCGTTGGTAACAAGTCGCCCGTCGCAGTTTTTCGAAAAAGCAACCAGTTTCTGGTCAACTTCCGTACGCTCCTCCACACCGGGAGGGGGCGTGTCGTCGATGGTAACCTCGACAGCGGGACTGTGTTGAAGTTTATTGAGCATGTCCAGACCCCGGCGTCCGCGGTTCCGTTTGACCTTGTCTGCGGAGTCCGCAACAAGCTGCAATTCGTTGAGAACGAAACGCGGAACGATCAAAGGAGCGTCAAAAAGCTTGGTCTCAGCGATATCAGCGATCCGTCCGTCGATAATCACGGAAGTGTCCAGCACGAGCGGACGCAAGCCCCTTGTTTGCCGGGTGAACTCGACATACGGGACGAGGAACCGGAAGTCGTCTTTTGTTCTGATGACGATACTGACACATAAGTAGCAAA
>JAGGWF010000155.1 GCA_021157685.1 Planctomycetota bacterium
AGGCGATACTCGGTACACACAAGTACGAGGCCAAGGGTAACTTCATCAAGGTTTACACGAATGAGGAATTTATGGCCGACAAGGATCGCTTTGAACATGCGATGATCACCCTGTATTACATCAACTCCGAAGAAGCCGAGAAACTGGCTACACCTCTGTTAAGTGAATTCGGCAAACTGGGTGCTACTACTGTGGCCGATTCTGAAATGGAAGCTGGCACCGGCGGCGACACTCTGGCTGTTCACGATCGCCTGGTCATTTCGGACTATCCCGAAAATCTCGAACGCATTCGTGAAGTCCTGTCCGAAGTGGATGTTGAACCCATGCAGGTGCTGCTGGAAGTTACGATCATGGAAGCGACACTGACTGAAGATACCAAGTTCGGTATTGATTGGTCAAACATCGCCAATGTTGCAGCGCCTCTTGCATTGGGAGCCGAGGGTTTCCTTCAAGACGGATTTGCGCCTTCTGTTGCGGATGGCGGCATGTCCATTGGTGTTACATTTGATAACATCTCCGCGTTGATCACAGCGGCTGAAACCGTTACTGATGTAACCGTTATGGCCAATCCTAAAATTTTGGCCTTGAATAAACAGGCTGGCAAGCTCATTATTGGTAACCAGGACGGTTATTTGAGCTTGACCAATTCGAATGCGGATGGCGCCACACAACAGGTCGAATTCCTTGAAAGCGGCACCGTGCTGGAATTTCGTCCTTTCATCGGTCGCGACGGCATGATCCGTATGGAGATTCACCCTGAACAGAGTAAAGGCGAAATTGTTGGATTGCAACAATTGCCCCAAAAGAGCACGACTGAGGTTATCACAAATGTTATGGTTAAAGATGGCCAGACCATCGTTCTTGGCGGTCTGTTCAAAGAAGAAACCAATCTGTCTCGCTCACAGGTTCCTGTTGTCGGTGATATTCCTGTTATTGGCGAGTTGTTCAAAGGGCGGGGCGATGTCTCGACACGCGTTGAGTTGATCGTTTTGCTTACGCCTCATATTATCAGCACACCCGAAGAAGCTGACGGCGCCGACCGTCTTGAAGATGTTCTGCGTATGAACAGCGAGATGCGTAACAATCTTATTTGGATGAGCCGGGCAAAAATCGACGAAGGTCGCTATGCCAAGGCCGTCAAGCTCTATATAGAAGGCCAGCCCGAAGCGGCATTGGCATTGCTGAACAGTCCTTTGGATATCAAACGCAACTATCTCGATGAGGTTCGTCTGAAAGAATGCATCATTAGTGAAACACAGCCCGATCAGTTCGACACCATCGAACGCATCATGCTTGAAACGATTCAAAAAGAAGACTCCGACAAGTGGTTCCGTCGGTAAGTATTTAGTATTGTAAAGAAGTTACGGGTTCCGGCGGCGTGATTTGCTGCCGGAACCCGATAGTGATTTTTTTGTGGCACGGGTTTCGGAGCCCGTCAATCACGGCCAGGATGGCCGTGCCACGATGATAAAAGACAGGAGTTGATTATGAATACAAAAAGGATAGTAACAGGTGTTTTGTTGGCTGGGCTGCTGATCGCGGCCTCTGGCTGTAATGAAACGCACGCTCAGAAAAAGAAGGCGATGGTCGATCAGTGGGAAAAGTCCACGGCCCACGCACAACTGCCCGCCGTTGAGAACATGATCGAACAGGGCCAGATCAAAAAGGCCAAACAAGCCCTCATTAAATGCATCCAGACCAACCCCAAAGAGCCGCAGGCCTTCGTGCTGATCGGCAGGATACACGCGATGGAGGGTCGCAACGATCAGGCCCGCGCCGCGTTTGAAAAAGCGGTCAAGCTGGATTCTCAGTCGGACCCCGCTTGGCATTTCTTGGGAGCATTGGCTGTACTGGAAAAAGACTACGATCAGGCGACCGAATGCTATCAAAAAGCGATCGATCTGATGCCTGCCAATGTGGATTATATCATTGGGCTTTCCGATGTTTATATGGAAATCGATCAGCTCGACAAAGCACAGCAGATCATTGACAAAGGGCTTTCCCTTCAGCCGCAGAACATGGAACTGATGCTGTCAAAGGCCCGGCTTTATCAGCAGACAGGTCAGATGGATGAGGCCATTCGCATTTATGAACAGGCCCGGATCATGCACGGAGATATTCCGCAGATATTGGAACCGGCCGGCTATGCACATATCGCGCAAGGCCACTGGAAACAGGCCGCCGAAAAGTTTGATCTGCTCATCAAACAGTACCCCGAGGATGACCCTTGCTACAATCCAACGATGCGGTCTCTGGCGAGGTGTTTGTATCATTCAGAACAGTATGCAAGCGCATTGTTCTGGTACGATAAGCTGTCCGTCGTTTACCGCGATGACGCGGACATCTGCCTGGATATGGCACAGGCGGCACTGGGACTGAGTGATGCTAAACGCGCGGCCTACTGTGCCAACCGAGCGATCAAAGCCAAGCCGTCCTGGCCACAGGCATACGCTGTTTTGGGAAGTGCCCACTATATGCAGGGCTTTTATGAGCAATCACTGAAGGCCTTTTACAAAATCACCACCGACGATGAATTAGCGGGATTTGCGTGGTTTATGTCGGGCCGCTGTTATCAGCAGTTAGGCCGGAACCGGCAGGCCAATATCGCGTTTGAACGCGCCGAGAAACTGGATCCGGAGAACCCGTTGATCGCGTCGTTTTTGAAAAAGACAGTCCACCCCCTGTAGAGGATCAATTTTGCGATGAAGACCGAACAGAAAATCTGGGTAGCGCTGGCCACCATTGGATGTGTTGGAGCATTGGTTGCGATGATCGCCGCCGTTTCGATGTCGAAAGGGATCGTCATTGCTGCGATGGGGATTGTTTGTGCATCAATCATCGGCAATTTTGTCATTTTATTTAAACACGCCGGTCGTTTGAAAAAAATCGTCCACGCTCTGTCTGTCGGCTCGCAAGTTAAGATGACGGCGACTTATCCGCCCGGTTCCCTGTTGAAAGAGATCGGAACGGCTACAGAACGATTTATGGATGAGACGAACGCCAAAGTCAAGGCCCTGCAAAATGAAAACAGCGACATCGGTTTGCAGCTTCAATTGTTGCACCGTCGAAAAAACAGTGTCGAAGCCATTCTAAACAGTATTCGTGACGCCGTCATTGTGACCGATGACAGGGACAGGATCATTTTGGCCAATGCGGCCGCCGAGACACTGTTTGAGTTTGAGTTTGATCCCCTGGAACCTCTGACGCTGGAGGAAAGCATTTCATCCAGTGAATTGGTCGCCGCCATCAGCAAATGCCGCACGAGCAGGACGGCCCATGTCCGCCATGAACTGACATTTGAAAAGGGCCAGCAGCCGGTTTCCTACGATACGGTGCTGTCCTGTGTTGAGGACGACAAAGGTCATGTTTTGCAGGTGGTGGCCGTTCTGCACGATATAACGCGGGAAAAAGAAATAGCCCAAATGAAAAATGACTTTGTCAGTCATGTCTCACATGAACTCAAAACGCCGCTGGCTTCAATCAATGCCTATGCTGAAATGCTGGTTGATGGTGAAGCCGAAGATGCCGAGACCATTGGGCAGTTTTGCGGTGTTATTCAGAGCCAGGCGCAGCGGCTCAGTCGTCTGATCGAGGATATTTTGAATATCTCTCGAATTGAATCGGGTCTGGTCAAGGTTAGCAAACAAACGCACAGTCTGGCTCTGGTGATTCGCGATTCGGTTGAAATGATTACCAGCTATGCCCAGGAAAAGAATATTACGGTTCATTCCCCGGCGCCGATTCTGTATGACCAGGTGACTATCGACCGGGATATGATCTCAGAGGTGGTGATCAATCTGCTCAGTAATGCGGTCAAATATACCCCCGCCAATGGCGAGATCACGGTGCGGACCGATCTGAATGAAATCGAAGGGCAGGTCACGGTAACGATCACCGATACCGGCGTGGGCATCCCCGCTGAAGATGTGGACCATGTCTTTGATAAATTTTATCGGGTCAAGGCCAATAATAAATGTGCGAAAGGAACCGGGTTGGGACTGAATCTGGTCAAGCAAATAGTCGAAACAGTACATGGCGGTTCCGTTTTTGTAACCAGTGCAACCGGCGAGGGAAGCACCTTCGGGTTTGTACTGCCGTTATCGAAAGAAACAGTGGCCCAAACAGTATAGGAACCACGAATGAACACGAAAAAAGAAAAGATTAGTAACCGCAGATTACGCCGATTTTCACAGATTATTTTTTAGACAGGATTGACACGATTAACGGGATTTATAAAAAAGTTACTTACTCTTGCTTTCGGGTATAACCTATTATTAAATAAAAGATTACAGTGCTACGGTTTAAACATAACGCATAAAAAACAAGGAAATACAAGATTGTATTACGAATTAAAAGAAAGAAAACACGGGACACACTGAATGACATGGAAAAAACAGATAAAGAATAATCATCATCAATAATTGGTGTGTATTCGTGTGTATTTGTGTGTATTTGTGGTTCTCTCTTGTGTGAATGGTACCTATAAAAGTTAGCGGAGTGAAAAAATGGAAAACAGAAAAGCATTAGTCGTCGATGATGAGTTCCACATTGTTCAGGTTGTTGCCATCAAACTCAAAAATAACGGTTTTGATGTTACCACCGCTGAAAATGGAAGTGACGGCTACGACCTGGCGTCTGAGATACTGCCGGATATCATCATATCGGACTATCAGATGCCGATTATGAGCGGCGTGGAAATGATCGAGAAACTTCGCCAAAATCCTGAAACAGCACATATTCCCGTGATTATGTTGACAGCTCGGGGATTTGCGATTGAAGATGAACAAAAAGAACAACTGCGGGTTTCCGCATGCTTGGGTAAGCCGTTCAGCCCGCGCGAGGTTCTTGCGACCATTGAAGATGTTCTCAAGCAGGACGCGGCCGTTTAAATCGTAACCGTTTACGGCAAAAGGAACCACGGAATACACGGAATGACACGGAAAAAAGAAAAGGTGGTAACCGCAGATTTCACGGATTTTCGCAGATTTTTAAAAGAAAAGAGCTGCTAACGCAAGGGTTGCAAGAGACGCAAAAGTTGCCTGTCCGCTTTTTTTGACATAATCATTTGTTAAATAAAGAATTACAGCGTTGCAATAAAAAAAACGACATATAAAAAACAAGGAAATACAAGATTGTATTACGAATTTTCACCATGAAGTTATTGAAGGGCATGAAGTTTATTACGAATGAACACGAAAAAAATGAACCACGGAATACACGGAATGACACGGAAAAAAGAAAAGGTGGTAACCGCGGATTTCACGGATTTTTGAAGAAAAGAGCTAACGCAAGGGTCGGGAGAGAAGCAAAAGACGCAAACGTTGCAAGAGTCGCAAGAAAAACAGATATGAAAAACATGTTAAAAAAATCTGTGAAAATCTGTGTAATCTGTGAACTATAAAAAAGCAAAAGATGGATATGAGTGGTTACCTTAAAACTTTAAATGGCAAATTCTAATAGAGATCATGATGAACAACACGATGACACAACAAATTTCTGATTCACAACTGGGGCAGTTTAACGAACTGGCCCATAAGTTCAATCAGTTTGGACTGAACCTGCTGATCTTTGATACGCAGCGGCGATGCGTCTTGCAGAGAGACGCGGGTCAGTTTCAAAGCGATGCCGCCCGGATTGCTGAATCGATCGGACAGATGTCCGCTATCGATACTAAGAATGCGTCCGCCGTCTGGTTGAGCGAAACGCTTCTGGTTTGCCCCGTCAAGGTCACCCGGTCTGTGATGGCCGTGATGGCCGTCGATACCGGCCCACAGGCGTATGAGAAAACCCCTCAGGAAAAAATATACCTGGCCTGTATGGTTGAGGATTTTAACAAAAATATGGCTACAGCCGAACAGGTGCCTCAACAGATCGAAAAGTTCAGCAATGAACTTTCCAGGGCCTATGAAGAAATCGTTCTGCTGTATAACCTCAGCACGAATATGCAGGTGACGCAGTCCAGTGCCTCCTATTTGCAGATGGCGTGCGATCAATTGACCCAGCTTGTTCAGGTGGAGGGGATCGCGATCTTTATCGAACGCGAGGTCGATGGACACAAACAGATCGGATTAGCGGCCGGTTCCGGCGTGATGGCGATTGACCCGATACGGGCCGACATCTTGCAGATGTATTTGGCCGAAGAACTCCACGCCGGAAAAGATGCGCTCATCGATAGTACGCAAGAGGGCCCCTTGAAATATCAGTGGCCCGAAACGGTTCGCACTATCATCGCGGTTCCACTTGGAAATGCTGAGAAGATGTCCGGCTGTCTGGTGGCCACGAACGCCCTGGCTAAGCCGGATTTTGACACCACAGATATCAAATTATTCAATTCGGTGGCGAATCAGTGCATGGTGTTTATCGAAAACAATCGTCTTTTTGACGAGCTTAAGGAATTATTCATTGGCTGCTTAAAGGCCTTGACTAATAGTATTGATGCCAAAGACCAGTATACCCGCGGTCACTCCGAGCGTGTGGCCTTTATTTCCCGTTGGATTGCCGAGCATCTTGGGCGTGTTCGACCCATATCGGGCAAGTTGATCCATCATGTTTACCTTGCGGGCTTGCTGCACGATATCGGTAAGATCGGAATTGGCGAGGAGGTCTTGCGGAAAAATGGCCGACTTACAGATGCTGAATATGCAATTATTCAGTCTCATCCACGAATTGGAGCATCGATTCTATCGGGGATCCATCAGATGGAAGACATCGTCCCCGGCGTGCTGGGCCATCATGAACGGATGGACGGAAAAGGATACCCGCAAGGGCTTAAAGGTGATGAGATTTCCCTCGTTGCCAGAATTGTCAGCTTAGCCGATGCGTTTGATGCGATGACATCGAAGCGGGTCTATCGCAATGCGATGACTATCCAAAAGGCCCTTGACATCATCGAAGACGGAATGGGCACGCAGTTTGATGAAGAGATTACCCGTGTTTTCCTGGACAGTGATGTCAAGAAGCTATGGAGTGTCATTCAGGACGGGTTTATTGAGAATTGGGACTTCAGTAACATTGAGGAATACGGAATTGAAGCCGTTGGAGAATTGATCCGATGAAGATTGAATCTCAAAAATACAGCGATGTCATGGTCCTGCGGCTTCAGGGCGAGTTTACCGGCGAAACACTCAAGTCGCTTGAGGATGAAACATCCAACGCATTTGCCGCCAAGGTTTCCGGACTTGTGCTGGATATGAACAAAGTTGTTTTTATAGACAGTCGGGCGTTGGAATACCTGGTGGAATTGACTGAAAAATGCAGGGAAAATACACGGCAGTTGAAAGTTGCCGGTCTCGATGAGAACTGTGCCAAAATTCTTGAACTGACCGGGCTTCTGCCGCAGTTTGATACCTATACGGAACTGACCGAGGCCGTTAAAAGCTTCGCGTAATGTTACTGTGTGATTCAATGAATAATACGACAATACAAACGAAATTACAGCTTGGGCAGGTCCTTCTCAACCACGGCGTGGTCACTCAGGACCAGATCGAAAAAGCCCTCGAACGCCAGAAGACAGTCGGCCACAGCAAGTTGCTGGGCGAGCTTCTGGTGGAGCTTGAATTTTGTACAGACAATCAGATCTGTGCCGCGTTGGCCGAGGCCTACGATGTGCCGTATGCGCCGCTGACGCCGAAACTCTGCGACCCGGCGGTTGTTGAGTTGTTGCCGAGGGACTTCCTCGAAGAACACATCGTCCTTCCGCTATTTAAGGTTCACGATACCCTGACAGTGGCGTTGAGTGAGCCGTCCAATGTCTTTATGATCGAAGAAATCCAGCGGCTTAGTGAATGTCAGGTTCGCGTTGTTTGTGCCACAACAAAGGATATTCGTGCGACCCTGCAGAGTTATCTGCCGGCAGCTAATGTTTTTGTCATTGACGAGATCATCGATGAAGCGGCGATGGCCGATTTCGCGATGATCGAAAACATGCCCGAGGATATTGCGGATCTTGAAGAAGTGGCGGGGCAGTCGCCGGTCGTCAAATTGGTCAACTATCTGATCTACACGGCCGTCCATGAAAACGCCAGTGATATTCACATCGAGCCGGATGAGAAGAAACTTCGCGTTCGGTATCGGGTGGACGGGCAGTTGTATGAAAAAATGCGCCCGCCGCACCAGATGCATGCGGCGATCGTTTCGCGTATCAAGATTATGGCCGAGCTGGACATCGCACAGCGCCGCCTTCCCCAGGACGGAAGCATCCATGTATTGGTTCAGGGCAGGTCGATCGACCTGCGTGTTTCGGTCATGCCCGGTACCTATGGCGAAAAGGTGGTGATTCGTGTGATTGATTTTCACCGGATGCTCACCAACCTGGAATCGCTCGGCTTCGGCTATGAAAATCTTCAGTCTTTCAAAAAGGTGATTAATCATCCCAACGGGATCGTTCTGGTGACCGGTCCGACCGGTTCCGGTAAGAACACGACACTCTATGCGGCGCTGTCTGAGCTCAATGGCGACCAGGTCAATATCTGTACAGTGGAAGATCCGGTCGAATGCAGCATTAGCGGCATCAATCAGTTCCAGGTCAATGACATGGCCGGCTTTAACTTCTCCAGTGCACTGCGGTCCTTGCTGCGTCAGGATCCCGATGTGATTATGGTCGGTGAAATCCGAGACCGTGATACGGCTAATATCGCTGTTCAGGCGGCTCTGACTGGCCACTTGGTGCTTTCGACGCTGCACACGAACGACTCACCGGGTGCGGTAACCCGGCTGGTTGATCTGGGCGTGGCGCCCTATCTGGTCAGTGCTTCGCTGATTGCCGTGCTGGCCCAGCGATTGGTTCGGAAAATATGCCCCAATTGCAAGGAAGAGTATGAACCGTCGCACAGCATCCGCCGAACGATCACCGAATGGTCTGGCATCGAGCCGAGCTTTTATCGCGGGTTGGGATGTAAGAAATGCCGAAACACCGGCTATATCGGGCGGATTGCAATTCACGAAATGTTCGTTCCCGATGACAAGATACTTGACCTGATTGCCGAGGACATTCCCTTGAAGAAGTTGCGGGCCGAAGCGATCCATAACGGCATGGTTCCGCTGCATTTGGATGGGGTTGAAAAAGTTGCCGCCGGTATTACCACCGTTGACGAAATTTTGCGCGTCGCGAATATTATCGAATAAGTGAGAGCAAGCAGAAATGGCATTGCAGACACTGGAAAAACCCGTTGCGGATAGTCGGTTTCAAAAGAGCCGTCTTTTTGGTCGCTCTGCCGATTCATCTGCCCAGGTCCAGCCGGTAACAAATACGGCGCGTGTCAAACAGGCCGAGTTGGTTCTGTTCGCGACCCAGTTGTCGGTGATGCTCGATAGCGGCGTGGTTCTCAGCGATGCCATCGAAGCCATTGGCCAACAGATGCGGCCCGGAACATTTCAAAATGTTATCGAAGATATTGCCGGCCAGATTAAAAATGGTGACACCTTTTCGTCGGCGCTGATGGGCTATCCGAAAATCTTCAACACGATGTTCGTCAGCATGGTCCGGGCATCGGAGGTCTCCGGTAGAATGTCCGAGATGCTTGATGTTCTCAGTGGTTATCTGAGCGCCGAAGCCGAAACGCGCAAGCAGGTCAAAAGCGCGATGATCTATCCTCTGGTCATGTTGTTGATGGCCGTTGCGGCGACGGGATCTCTGATGTTTTTCGTTCTGCCCCGATTCACCAAGATATACCAGTCTCGCGGTGCGGCGCTGCCTAAGCTGACCCAACTGCTGGTTAATTGCAGTTCTCTGTTGGCGAATCCGTTGTTTCTGGCCTTTTCGGTGACCCTTTGTTTTGCCGGTTATTGGGCGTTTTCCATCTGGAAACAGACCGACAATGGTTGCAAAGCGATCGACTGGCTCAAGCTGCACACCCCCATTTTCAGCACGATGATCGTTGACGCGGTCATGACCCGCAGCATGAGAATTCTTTCGACGATGGTCAATACCGGTGTGCCGCTGCTCGATGCGCTGGATGTGATGAAGTCGGCCTCGGACAATTACTACTTCCAGCGTTTGTGGATACACACCGACGCCAAAATCCGTGATGGCTACCAGTTTTCCGACGCCGTAATGACCTCCCAGGACAGCCATCTGATTGACCCGGGCATCCTCCAGATGATTCGAGCCGGCGAAAAGTCCGGCCAGATCGGACAGGTCTGTGACAAAATCTCGATCTTTCTCGGCAAGAAGCTGGAAAACTCCATCCGTGTGGCCACCTCACTTATCGAGCCGCTGATGATCACGCTCATGGGCGGCGTCATCGGCACCATCGCTATCGCCTTATTGATGCCCGTCTTCAAAATCTCCAGCGTCATGACCCAGTAAAATAGCTGCCGATGATCGCGCACCGGCAGCATTGGTGCATGTTACCAGAAAAGCCGCCGCGATGTATTAGTCGAGCCGGATCCGAGTTGATTTCTTGGTGGCTTTCTTCTGCGTGGCTTCGTGTCTGTAGGTTGATTTCTTCTTTGCTGCTTTCTTTCTGGTTGGTGTTTTCTTTTTCGCGATTTTCTTTTTGGCTACTTTTCTTACCATTTTGGGTACATCCCTTCGCTAAACAAACAATCTATCCTGTTTTCAAAGACCCGAGGGTCTTTCCTTATGCTGTTACCAGTTCTCCGGCGGCAGTGACTGGCTCTCATAGGCAGGGGTCAGCGAGTGGAACCGTTGATAGTGAATGTGTTTCCGGCTTCGCATAAAGCTACGCCAAGATAAAACGGTGGGGCAAGTCGGGGTTTTTGTTTCAAACTGTTGATGTGTTATCAGCGCAGGCAGGATGCCTGCGTTCCATTATTGGAAGTTGGTGTTTCCATGCCCGCTCCATACATGTCCGCTCCATAACTGTTGCGGCTCTGAAGTTAAGGCGGCTCTGAAATTATGAATGAATCTTTCCCCAGCGGAATCTGGCTGAGGAGCATCGGGGGTTTGTGATGACCTCCTTTGTTCTGGGGCGTATGGCATCTTTGGATATTGTTTCGTAGCTGCCGCTACTATACCCTTGGTCGAATGCCTGTTTGACCAGTCGGTCCTCGCCGCTCTGAAAACTGATGATCCCGATGCGTCCTCCGGCCCGAAGACACGAAGGCGCGACTTCCAAAAGCTTCCTCAGCGAGCCCATCTCATCGTTGACCACTATCCGCAGCGCCTGAAATGTTCTCGCCGCCGGATGCAGCGAACCAAACCGTGCGGTCTTTTGCTTTTTCTGCCATGTTCGTTCGGTCATCCCCTTGACATTAAACACCAGCCGCACCAACTGCGACACTTGGGTAATCGCCGTGATGCAGCGCTGATTGACGATCCACTCAGCAATCGTCGCATGGTCCGGCTCATCGGAAAGTTCCCACAACGCCTTTGACAATTCCTCCTCGGATAGCGTTATGAGCAGGTCCGCCCCCGTCGCGGCCAACCGCTTATCCATTCGCATGTCCAACGGCCCATCGCTCTTATAACTGATCCCGCGGTCCGCATTGTCGACCTGCATACTCGAAACACCCAGATCCGCAAAAATAATATCACACCCGTCAAGCTGCTCACTCTTAAGCACCTCCGCGATCTTGCTGAAATTGGTGTGATGAAAACTTTTTCGAGCTCCACCTTTGCCGATGCGGCGCTGTGTCTTCGCCAATTCGTCGCCGTCCATATCCAGCCCGATCAGCCGCCCGTTAGTGCCGATTCTTTTTCCAAACGCAACCGCGTGCGCCCCATAACCCAGTGTGCAGTCAACCACAATCTCCCCCGGCTGTGGTTTAAGTGTCGTCAAGACCTTCTCGGCCAAAACCGGAACATGTGTTCCCGGAATGGTCCTGCCCTTTGCACGAAGTTTCAAATCAGCCTTTCGCGATTTGCCGCGGCCTCTGTTATTGTTTCTCTCTTTACCCAAAATAGATGCACCTTAAAAAACATATCCCAACATTTCAAGCGGGACATCATAGCACGATTCGGCTCATACGGAAAGTGTTTGCTGGGAACGCGGGCATCTCGCCCGCAATTTAATATACTTGTGACCGCTTGCGCTCCCACTCACCAGCCGTGACAGCCACCGAGCGGGTGGTTAAGGTAGCATAGGCTTTTCCAGCCTGTGTCCCTATGTTTCCGACTCAGGCAAGATGCCTGAGCTACCTTGGAGCGGGTGTTTTTGACAGGATGAAGCGGAAAAGTAGGAGTTCAAGCTTTCAAATCTAACTGATGTAATAGTTTCTTTTTTTGTCACTAACTCTCCCCAATTAAAATTCCTGCAGGGTAGGCTATGCCCACACAGTCTCTATTGTCCGCCATTTGGCTCTGATAACTTCTTCTGTTTTTTTTCAATCTGCTTGATGCCCTTATCGGGAACGGGCAAATCTTCCGGCATGGTTCCGCCGAGTTCTTCAATCGTTTTACGAACCTTACTCTCGACCTCGTAATGCGTCCGGTTTGCCTTGTGCTTGCCCTGAATATTTTCCCGGTGAAGTTTATCTTCTGTTTGTGTTGCGCGGAACAGATTCGCCGCCAACTCTGTACTGCCCATATGGTCAAGAATCTTATGGCTCTTTTTGAGCTTCTTGTGTTTGTGAATACCTTTGGCACCCAATTCCCCATACAACCCCCTATATCCGTGATCTTGAAAGACCGCAAAATCCAGATGGCTCTCCACCCCGGCCTGCTGCGCCGCTTCAACCAACTGCTTGTTATGTTCTTTCAGTTCGTTCCGCAACAAAAGCCGCTTCTCGTCTTCCTGCAACTGCTGAAATTTCTCATCGTCTGCCAGTTCCTGCCTTCGGGTTTGAAGGGCAAAATAGGTCTGGCCGTGTGCAATAACGGGCTTGGTTGGGTCGCCGTTTTGAACGATTAAATAACACGCATACCGGGAAAGCTCGATGTCTTCAATTTCCCGAACCGCCCCGGAACCAAGAGAGACCTTTTTGGTGACCCCAACAAAATGGTCATTGGGTTTGTAACCAGATTTGGTACAGGAAGTTACCGCTTTATTAATAACCTTTTCAAAGTTACGCCATTCCGTATATTCTAATTCACGCTGGAGGTCTCTGGCGTACCAGAATTCGGCCCCCGAATCATCGGTTTGGCGTATATCGGTGAATGTTTTGTGCTGTTTCCTTTGAATGTTTCCTTTTTCCATAGGTCGAACTCCTTTATAGCCCTTTAGGTACTTGTGATACAATATTTTGCTATCCTTATTCCGAAATTATATCTGCTATATCTCCAATGACAATAAAATATTGTCCTCAACCCAAATAGGAAATCAAAATCCCAAAAACACAACAATACATGCCCTGTTAATCCAGTACATCCTGTCTGGAAACCTTATTTTCAGTGCAATTCCGTGCATTCCGGTAAAATTAAACAATGTTTGATATCTGACAAACTCATGGTATAACGCACCTCGAAAAGAGGGATTGCCCGTCCCTTCGTATTGAACGGGTTGGTCTTTGACAATTGAACAGAGATAGAAAAATAGTAGGTGTTCAAACAAAGACCGCAGGGTTGCGTTGTCGCCAGATGACGACTGGATATAAGCATACTTCAGCGCAGATGCTAAAGAACCGAGACCTGTGTGGCCTCGCCCTGTAGCGGATATGAGCCAGAACATACAGTTCCCACATCTACGAACCACGAACTCTGAACTGTCAAAAATATTCAAAGTAGGCGGAAAAATCAGGATCCGAGTAAAAGGGCCCGTGCCCCATCCGTACGGACCGGCTGAAAAGCAAGACCAGCCGTGGAAATAACCCCTTCAAACCCCTCCGGCCTTACGGCCACCTCCCCTTGGCAGGGAAGGAGCTTTTTGTTTTTTTTGCCCTGAAAAGGGGTATAAAATAGGGTTGCAAAGTGTCTTTGATGGGGTATAATACGCGGTCTGAAAAAGGGTAAAAATAGAAAAACGGGCAATGGGGCCCAAAAGTGAATGTTGGAAAGGAAAATTTGAAGGTATGATTACGAAAGAAAAGAAGCAGAAAGTGATCGCTGAGTACAAAAACAGCGATAGCGACACCGGGTCGCCGGAGGTTCAGGTCGCCATCCTCACCAGTCGGATTAATGAATTGACCGAGCATCTCAAAATGCACAAAAAGGACCACTCGTCCCGCCGGGGCCTGCTGAAAATGGTCGGAACCCGCGCATCGTTGCTGAAATATGTCAAGGGCAAGGATCTCGGCCGATACCAGCAGATCATCTCGCGACTTGGCCTGCGTAAGTAGCACTCTCGAAAAAAGAACCTGTTGCCGGATGCGGGGAGAATCCGCATTAGGCACACGGGACAACGAAATTTTAAATGAAAGAAAAAACATGTTTAATGTACACAAAGTAGAAACAAAAATTGGCGGCAAGCTCCTGACTCTGGAGACTGGCCGTATCGCTCGACAGGCCCATGGCGCTGTGATCGCTCGGATGGGCGAAACAATGGTGCTGGCTGCGGCCGTAACCGCGCCGCCGCGTTTTGAAGATATCGATTATTTTCCGCTGAGCGTGGACTATCGTGAAAAGTACAGCGCGGCCGGTAAGTTCCCCGGCGGCTTTATGAAACGCGAAGGACGGCCGACGACGAAAGAAATTCTGACCGCCCGTACGATTGACCGGCCCATTCGGCCGTTGTTCCCGGAAGGGTACTTCGAGGAAGTGCAGATTATGTGTTCGGTTCTCAGTGCCGACACCGAAAATGATCCCGATGTGCTGGCGATGATTGCATCCAGTGCGGCGCTGTCGATCAGTAAGATTCCATTCTTGGGCCCACTGGGCGCTTGTCGTTTGAGCCGTGTCGAGGGCGAGTTTGTATTGTTCCCGTCATATGAACAGCGTGAAGCGGGTGACTTTAACCTGATTTTGGGTGGCAAAAAAGACGCGATCAACATGATCGAGGTTGATGCCAAGCAGGTTGCAGAAGATGTGACAGCTGATGCGGTCAAGCATGCCCATGGTGCGATTGGTCAGATCTGCGAGATGATTGATGAACTCGTTGGCAAATGCGGACAGGAAAAAGTGATTACGCTGAAAGAGCTGGACGAAGAATTGCTCGCGAAGATCGAGGGCGATACATTCGACAAAATGTGTGAGGCCTACCAGATTACAGTCAAAGCGGACCGCTCAGCGGCGATTGGTGAGATGATTGACGCCGCCGCTGAACAGTATATTACCGAACCCGAAGAGCCGGCTTGCACGAAGACACAGCTCAAGCGGATGTTTGATAAGATTCAGAAGAAGGCCGTCAAAAAATTGCTGCTGGAAGGCAAACGGCCGGATGGTCGGGGCTTTAAGGATATTCGTGCGATTGACTGCCAGGTTGGGTTCCTGCCTCGCTCGCATGGTTCGGCGCTGTTTACCCGTGGCGAAACACAGGCGTTGATTTCCTGTACGCTGGGGACTGGCCGCGACGAACAGAAGGTTGAGGGACTGGTCAATGAATATGGTCAGGACTTTATGCTGCATTATACCTTCCCGCCGTATTCGGTTGGCGAAGCGCGTATGATCCGCGGTCCCGGGCGTCGTGAGATCGGCCATGGGGCGCTGGCTGAAAAAGCTCTGGCGATGATGAAGCCGGATAAGGCGGATTTCCCTTATACCATTAAGATTGTTTCGGATATTACCGAGTCCAATGGGTCCAGTTCGATGGCGTCGGTTTGCGGTGGGATGCTGGCGATGATGGATGCCGGCGTTCCGATGAAGGAAGTGGTCGCTGGAATTTCAGTTGGCCTTATTTCCGATGGCGACCGCTACGAGTTGCTGACCGATATTATTGGCGACGAAGATCATTTTGGTGAGATGGACTTTAAGATCACCGGTACGACGAAGGGTATTACGGCGATCCAGTTGGATATTAAGGCCGATGGCCTGCCGCACCATATCATGGTGGCGGCTCTGGAGCAGGCCAAACAGGCCCGCCTGAAGATTCTGGATATCATGCTGGCAACCCTTGCGACGCCGCGTGAAGAACTCAGCGAGCATGCTCCCAAGATCGTGACGATCAAGATCGATCCGGAATATATCGGCAAGGTCATCGGGCCTTCGGGCAAGATGATTCGCAGTATTCAGGAGCAAACCGGTGCGTCGATCGAGATCGAAGAAGACGGCACCATCAATATCAGTTGTGTTGGCGGCACCGGCCATCTTGAGGCACGCGATATGATTGAAGGGATGACGACGCCGCCGAAGGTTGGAAAAATTTATCCGAATTCACGCGTGGTTTCAGTGAAAGAATTTGGTGCCTTTGTCGAAATCACACCGGGCATTGAAGGCCTGTGCCATGTTAGTGAATTGAGCAATGAATTCGTCAAGGATATCGAGAGCGTTTGCAAGGTCGGCGATACGATCCCGGTCAAGTTGCTGTTGATTGATGAGCAGGGACGATTTAAGCTTAGCCGCAAGGCCGCCCTGACAGAAATGGAAAAGCAAAAGCAAGAGTAGTTTTTTATATCCGCCCGGTGAGGAGACACTCTTACCGGGCGGATTTTTTATGAAATGGTGGTACCACCCTTAAGGGTGAGAAATTCCCGCGAGTGGATTTGAAACTTACGATTGTGTCACTACATAGCCGCGCAGGAACGGGAGTTTTCAATCGTGGTCAGTAACTCAGGGTCATTGTGACAGATGAAAAAAAACGCAGCCATTTTGATTGTGGAGCCGGAGAAGCCCCTTGCGGCGAGATTGGCTTCGGCGTTCGAGAGCCGGGGGGCCAGTGTTCTCATTGCGCATTCCTTTCAGCAGGCCCGTGGGCATATTGATCAAGATTCTCTGGATATCGTGCTGTGCGCGACGCATCTGGAAAAAGGCACCGACGGCATTGCGGTACTGGCACAAGTTCAGAGCCAGTCGCCGATGATTCCGGTTATTCTCATTAGTTCAACCGCCGACATCAATGCCTGCAAAGAGGCCATCAAGCTGGGGGCCTATGATTATCTGGTTAAGCCGCTGGATGTGGACGAATTGGTTCGCATGGTGGATCGGGC
>JAGGWF010000099.1 GCA_021157685.1 Planctomycetota bacterium
CAACATTTCGGCGCTGATCCGCTATCACGATTATCTGTCCGAAGAAAATCTCAAACACCGGGATGAAGAATTAAAAAAGACCTATCACCCCGGCTGGCTGCAGCGATCACGGCGAAAGATCGCCAATATTTTTAAGACTGTCCGCGATTCGATTATGGAAGTGTCCAATGTTCTGCTGTCACAGGCCAAAAAAACGACCGGTGCCGGTGCCATGCTCAAAACACAGGATAAATATGTCTCGCAGATGAAAAACCAGATGATCGGGTCGGTGGATACGGCGTATGAGCCGCTGCTGGAAAAATACATCGGCCACCGCGTCATCGCCGAGTTCTTGTACGAAGACAAGCCGGTGGAGCTGGCGGGCGTATTGAAGGATTATACGGCGGAGTTCATCGAACTGCTGGATGTAAAGTACTGGACCGGCAAGGAAGATCAGCGAAAAAAAGCGGACATTATCCTGCCCCGCAAGCGGACGGTCATACGACATTTAGCGGAGTAACGCTATGTTGGAAATCAGAAAAAAATCAGCTCGCATCACTGTTTGTTATATTGCCGTATTATTGGCCACCGTTATACTGGGCAGCTGTCAGGTCGGTTCCCGACCACGGCTGCGTGTGAGTGATTATTTCGGCAGCCCGGCAGGGATGCGGTTTCCCGACCCAGAAGACCTCGGCCGTCATTGCCTTGACGATTGCCGTGATGAGAAGTTGGGGTTGGTCTATACCTGCCGAGCGGGATTTATCGACATTGGACATTTGCGCGAAGCCGCCGACCGCACTCATTATCTCGCACAGATAACCTACCAAAACCTAATACGGTCCAACACCAACTTTTCATACCGTGTGATCGAGCCGTCGCGTTACTACATCACACTTGGATACCCCAACGACTGGAAAGACTTGCCCCGACAAGACAAGGAAGCCCTCGCTTGGGAAATCTCAACACAATTGGGCCAGTATCTGGCACACACCAGCTTGATTTGGCATGAAATCCTGACATGGTATGGTTTTTCGTCCGCCGGCGTCTTCCCCGAAAATATCTCCGCCTTTTCATTTGAGGATCCCTACTCAGATGTTCTGGGAACGCACCTGGCCGCCAAAGTCCTCCGCGACCGGCAATGCTTTTACGAGGAGGCCGCCTATGAGGATGCCATGGCGGCGATGATCGACGAAACGCTGAAAGAACTGGATGCCCAGCCACCCAAAACCGCAAAGCAAGCCGCCAAAAAAATAAAGGGAGATTGGTACAAAGGCGGATATTATTTCTTTGTGGAAATGAAAAAGCGAAATCTTGATATCGGACTCGATGACGGGATCGTTACGCCGTGGCAGGTTCAGGGAATATGTCCCGATGCAATGCCGCAGGATTGCACGGCCCCGAACTTTGGCTTTCTAGACGAGTATGGATTCAAAATCAAAGTACGGATCAAGCCGGTTGTATTTGAAAAAGGAAAGATTTACAAAGCGGCCGGACTCAAACGATCGGACCGGATCACGCCCTACATCCATTTCCCAATGATCATAGAGAGCATCAGAAAAGAAGCTAAACAGCTTGAGGGGAATCATGTCGATACTCCCGAACAATGATAAAGGACGCTTGGAATGCTCCTGAAAAAAAATATCTCCCTTCTCTTTTGTTTAGCCATCCCATTACTCGTTGCCGGATGCAGTTTTACCGGCGGGCCGCGTGGGCGATGGGGGTTTACGCCACAGGTACAATATGGCGACCCCAACCGGCTGGGCACCCACTCCTACACCTTCAGCGGCAGCGAGGGGTTTGGCATCTTCTATATGCTTCGCGGCGGCTCGGTCGATCTGGACCATGTGCGCGGCGCCGCCGACCTAACCAAATGCGCCTATATCCGCGCTGATGCGGTGATAAAGAAAGGACGCCGCGGCTTTAGCGTCAGCCCGGCCTTTGAAATAACGACCAACAAAATACGCTTCCAATACCCGCCCCACTGGGACGCCCTGCCGCAAACTGAAAAAGACGGGATCGCCCATGAGGCCGCTTTGATTATTGCCCCGGTGGTCGCTTACAATTCCACGCTCTGGCACGAAATGATCACATGGAAGGGAACGCATTTCATGTTCATTGAGCCGGAGCACACCTCTGCGTTTTCATGGGACGACCTGTATTCCAATCTGATAGGCGTCAAACTAGCGATGCGGGCGATCAAAGACGGCCATATCACCAATGCCGATTACGATGAGGCAATGACTTCGCTGATTGCGGAAGAATTTGAAAAACTGCAAGTGGTCTCGCGGGCTAGGGCAAAAGAGATTACCGAATCCGTTCGCGGCACATGGCACACGACCGGCAAGTTGATCAAACGCAATATGGATTCCGGCTACGATGACGGCATGGTAACGCCGTCGATCATCCCGGGTTACACAGATGAAGAACCGATCTCTCGTACGATGCCAACCTTTGACGGCCTGGACGAACTCGGTATCAAGGTCAAATATACCATCAGTTCGGCCTATTTCGAAAATGGGGAGCTGAAAAGAATCGCCGGAATAAAAACCGCCGTCGAACCAACCCAGCATTTCCCGACAATCATGGAAAACATCGAAGCCGAAGCCATCAATAAATATGGCTACATGATTCGGTAAGTTCTCAACGCCCCCACACGGTCATCCCGAGCGCAGTCGAGGAAGCGATTAAAATAGAAAAATTCCACCAAGACCCAAAACAGGGACAAAAGTATATTAGCCGGGCGGCGTAAGCCCCCGGAACCGGTGACTCCCCCACGCCCAAGCCCAAACGGGGCGAAAGAAAATTGAAACCCATTATTTTTGAAATATTAACAGCAAACTTGCCGCAGTTGCAGAAGCAACGGACTCCATATGTCCCGTGAAATCTCA
>JAGGWF010000238.1 GCA_021157685.1 Planctomycetota bacterium
ACCAGTAATTAATCATCCGTTTAATAAACGATCGGCCGGTCGGAATCCGGAAAATCGTATTAAACGAATTTTCAATAGTCGAAAATAATTTTATCGCGGCGTACATGAGTAAGAGACTGCTGACAAACCCAATGGCCCCAGCATTGAGCTTTTCCATATACCCATCAGAAATTTCGTCGATCTTATCGGCGATGGATACCTTATTAGAATCACCCGCGGCGACCCTATCATCTGCTTGCTGTTGCATTGCCGGGTTATCGGATTCGGAGCTTTGCGGAGAATATTCCACCTTATTCAAATTTAATTGTTCGTAGGCAAAATCCTGAACTTGCTGGCCCATGTCGCGATAGGCCGGGAACATCTGGAAAATCATCAGCATCACAATGGTCATGGGCACTGCGCCAAAGACAGTATAATAGGACAGTGCGGCGGCCTGGGTACCACACCGGTTAGTCTTCAATAAACGAATGCAATGGAACCAGATACGCACCTGAAAAATAAGAAATCGTGTCCATTTGCCTAATTCCTGTGTAGGCGTGGTCAATAGCTTTGTGATTTTCTGTATCATAATCATTCCTTACTCTTACTTGAAAAGACGGTCCAGTTGTTTCATTATTTCCTGTTCGATCAACTCTTTCCCCTGCTTTTCGATAAATTTTGTCGTATCAATTTCAGGGTGATCCAACGACCCTTCAATCGGCACGGTAATCCGATCCTGCGAGGGCCGGTCGGTCTTGACCGAATGGAAGTCTGTCGTCCAAGGCAGTTGCACCGTCATGGAAAGCGTTTTATCCAGTCCGATCCGGCCCTTGAAATTCAACGGATTATCATCGATATCGACCTGCATATCCTCATAACTCAAAAAATTATTCTCCAGCACGAAATCCGTTGGATGAACAGTCATTATTACTGTATCACGCGTCTGGAGCAGGGTCAATAGCTGGCCCATAAAATCGCCCGCCCGCATTCGTAACGAATCGATTTGAAAACCCCCGCGAATCGTCATCTGTAACATATCTTCTGCGGAAAGCGGAATGGCCAATTCGGCGCAACTGAAACTGGCAATCCCGCTGGTCTCAGAAGCGTCAACAAACAACGGATTGGTATATAACAGCAGCAGTTGAGTCATCGTATCATTGAGATGAATCTTGTCGAGAATCTGCATGGGTTCGGTTAACCGCAGAAATCTCAATTCCTCGGAAAGATCGATGCTGCCGGTAAATTGAAGCGTGCCTTCATTGACTGTCGTCTGGGGGATCTGTAAATTCAGAATCCCCTTCTGAATGTTCGCCTTCAACTCCGTCGGGCCAAAATTCATGCCGAGATATTCAGCGCTGTTAAATCCAACGACACCATCGGCGTTAAGGTTGGCGATCATCTGTTCAGGGTTATCCGTTGGATATACCGACTCAAAGTGAATGGCACTTTTTCGTTTTCCTTTGACAAACAGTCCTTCAGGCAAATAGGTCGAAGCAAACGCAGATAAAACCTGCCAGTCGTACTCTGCTTCAAACTGGCCGCTCACCTGTGTTTGGGCATTACTGACTTTTTTTTTGACCACACCTTTGGTAACATTGATCAGTGTTTCACCCCGACTGCCCTGCAAGTTCAGCGTTCGAATATCAATTGTCTTTTCACCCGTATCCATCAGAATGTCCGCATCCAAGGTCACTTGGTCCTGAACGAATGGCTCACTGTCCGGAAGGGATATCTTCAATTGTTGGATTTTCGAGTTCTCTGAAACCAAGTGTATCTGTTCACCCTGCGTACTAACTCGAACAGTGGCATCTAACTGACCGGAGACATTTTTGTCGTTAAGATCCTCCGTAAAGACCTGCGCAAACGGCCACGCTTTCTCAAGGTCCATTGCCACATGGGCGTTCATCGAAAGTGTTTTGTCGGCTTGTGCGGACATCGGCACTATCAAATCATCAACCTTTATCGTCCCCGGCGTCGATGTCAGATTCGCATAATCTATCCGAAATTGCTGCTTAACATTATCCAAGACACAATCAAAATCCAACTGCATATCCGTAAACGGAGTCTTCGCTGTGTCCTTTAGAATTTGGAGCCGCTTTAAGTCACCCGCACCGGAAACCGTAATCGCCTCATCCGTCATGCCCACCCTGCCACGGACAGATAGTTTACCGGCCACCGACAACCCCACCATATCCGTAAACTGCCCGATAACCCGTTGCGTCTGAGCAAGATCCGCGTCAATCGCATAGTCCATTGATTCCTGCGTCCCGGAGCAATCCAGATTGCAAAATTGCGATTGGATCTTAAATGTTTTGATCTGAATGTCATTTTTTCCTGTCCCAGAAACGATTGCATTAATCGTCACCGGTTCTTCAAAGACAACACGCTGGTCGCCAACACCTTGGATGAAATCTGTAATCGACACATCCACCTTAATCTGCTCGACTTTGTTGCCACCAATTTTTATCGCAGCATCAGCATTCAGTTCACCAGATAGATCCATCTCCTGTCCAGCTAAAGCAAACAACGGTTTTAAACTAGCTAACTGTAATTTTGAAATCTGAACATTAAAATCCCCGTCTTCGAGCGTCCATCCTTTTTTCGACGGTGTGGCGGTTCCTTTGGCGGAAATTTTCGATGCGTCATCTACATCCATAGAAATATCGACAGAAGACGACTTTCCGGTATCGGCGATCTGAACTTTCGAGGTAATGTTCGTAAAAGAAACCGTCTGCGGCATATCCGCAGTCAATTCAACCGTCACCGAACCGTTGATCAGTTCTAAATCAATCTGGTTAACGGGAAAGACAGGCGGCGGAGCATCCGATTTTGCTGATGATGCTTTGGCTTCCGTAGCGACATCCTGCTCGGCAGGGACTTTCAGATGAATTCGGGGCTGGTCGATGACCGTTTTGCCAAGCTTAACTTTTCCACCCAGCAATGATGTGTACTTAGGCCGTGTCTCGATCCGACGAACCTTAACCGATGTATTTCCAGCGCTATCGGCATATGAAAAGCCAGTCAGTTTGATCCCCTTGAACCAGCCGATAGAAAAATCGTCCATCTGGACCTGGCCATCGACTGAGGAATTGATTTTACCAACCAGAAACTCGGTGCCGCTGGATGATGATAAAAACAGCGGAATACCAAAGAACAAAAGCAGGATAATACCCACCGCCGCAATCGATCCCCATTTGAGAATTCTTACCCCCCTGCCCTTTCGCTTCGCTGTCTCCTGAACTTGCGTTTCATCGCACATCATTCGTCCCCTTCATATCTCATGATTACTTACCAGACACAAAAAAAATACGCTATCGGCAAAAAAAGATACCGGGTTAGCTGTTCATGATTTCATCTGACTTGGCCTTGACGATTCCATCAACTTGTTCAATCTGCTTTTTTGTTATACCATCGATGCTCTCTTTGCCCCTCTTGCAGTCATCTTCAGTGATGGTTTTACCCTTTTGCTCGTCATCAAGTTGCTTATTCGCATCCCGACGAATATTCCGAACACTTACCTTTGTCTTCTCGCCGAGTTGTTTAACCTGCTGGACAATCTGCTTGCGGCGTTCTTCGCTCAATGGCGGAATGTTCAGGCGAATCATCTTGCCCTCAAGAACAGGCGACAAACTCAAATCACTGCTCTTGATCGCCTTTTCGACATCTTTCAGACACCCCGCGTCAAACGGCTTGATCACAATCGAGGCCGGTTCCGGAGCGGCAATGGTCGCCAGGGACTTCAGCGGTGTCGGGGAGCCATAATAATCAACCACCAGATTTTCCACCAGACCCGGCGCTGCCCGACCGGTACGAACCGATTTCAATTCATTCTGCAAAAAGTCCACCGCTTTTGCCATCGTGTTTTCATGAGATGAAATAATCTGTTTCGTTGGCATCATAATTCCTTTCGGGATGAATTTTTATTCATCAAAGATTCCCAATCATTACTCCGAAATCATCGTTCCGACTTTTTCACCATTCAGGGCACTGGTGATATTACCTTCATTGAAGATATTCAGTACAATAATAGGGATTTTATTTTCACGGCACAAACTAATCGCGGCCGGGTCCATTACTTTTAAGTTCTGCTCCAACACGGCCTGATAGGTCAGCGAATCAATCAGCTTTGCGTCCGGATTTTTCATCGGATCATCGGTATAAACGCCGTCCACCTTGGTCGCCTTGATCATCAAATCCACATCCAGCTCCGACCCCCGAAGCGCCGCACAGGTATCCGTCGAAAAGAATGGGTTTCCCGTACCACCAGCCAAAACAACAATCCGACCATTTTCCAAGTGTCGAACCGCTCGCCGCCGAATAAAGGGTTCGCAGATTGCATCCACCTCAATCGCACTGCAAACCCGTGTGGGCTGACCGATCTTTTCCAGTGTCTCCTGCAAAGCACAGGCATTGATCACCGTCGCCAGCATCCCCATATAATCAGCGGTTGTTCGGGGGATATTACTCTTTTGTGAAAACGCCGCACCGCGAAGAAAATTGCCTCCCCCAACAACAATCGCGATTTGAAACCCCAATTGATGGATTTTCGCAATCCGTTCCGAAATCGACTCAATCGGAACCGCTTCAATACCGAAACCGCCCGGCTCACAAAAGCTCTCGCCCGACAATTTCAATAAAACGCGTTTATATTTGCTCATCGCCACAATCTTCCCTGTTGAACAATTTCGCAATAAAAAAAGGCATCGAAAACACGATTATTTTCGATGCCTCTATTATAACAAGGTCTTAGCCGATTTCAATCCGCACAAAGCGTTTTATTTTGGCCTCACCGCCAGCCGCCTTCGCGGCGTCTGTCAGGGTCTGAGAAACCGTCTTACTGTCGTCTTTAACAAACGACTGCTCGGTCAGGCAGATATCCTTTAGGAACTTGCCTATTTTCCCATCAACGATTCTTTCTATAATGTTAGCGGGCTTATCTTTGACCTGTTCAGCGGCGATAGCGCGTTCCTTTTCAATAAGCGCCGGATCAACGGAATCCCGGTCCAGTGCCGGCGGATTCATCGCCGTAATATGCATACAAATCCCATTGGCCACAGACTTAACGGCCTGAGCCACCTCGTTACTGCTGGCCTCAACTTCAACCATCGCCCCAACTTTGTCATTGAAATGCACATAAGTTCCTATCACGCCAGTCCCGGAAAGCGTATAACGAGCATAGTCGCCGACTTCGGTCTTCTCGCCGGTCTTGCTGACAAGATCTGTCAGCAACTCGGAAAACTTTTTGCCGTCCACTTCGATGTCCATCAGCGTCTCGCCGCCCTGGTCTGCAGGAGCCGCAAACCCGCACTGCAACAACTTTTCGGCCGTAGCGACAAAGTCATCATTCTTCGCAACGAAATCCGTCTCACTGCATAACGAAACCATCACGGCGGTCTTGGCATCATCCGTCATCTTACACAGAACTTTCCCCTCGGTTGTATCGCGGCCGGCTCGTTTTTCCATTGTAGCCAACCCTTTCTTACGAAGAATCTGCATGGCTGCATCCAGATCCCCGTCTGTTTCACCTAAGGCCTTCTTACAATCCATCATTCCCTGTCCACTCATTTTGCGGAGCTTCATAACAGTTGCAGCGGCAATTTCTACCATTTTACTGTACTCCCATACTCTAATTAAAATCTTCTATTCGTGTTTTGGCTTTAACCCACACATCGCGGGGACCGCCTTTTTGGAAAATAAGCCGACCCCTGCGTTGCAATTCGCCTGCCGGGGCCGGCATATTAATTAACCCTACTTAAAGGATATTACTGAGCCGCAGTTTCCGTCGTTTTCGCAGTTTTCGACACATCGGGAACATCAGCGGCCGAAACTTCTGCCACAGGCGTATCGGGGACCGCCTCAGGTGTTGTTGCTGCGGGTGCTTCCGCAGGCGTCACTACGGGCGTCTCAGATACCACCTCGGGCTGGCTATCCTGCTCTTTCGCACTGGCAAGAACCCGTCGTCGCAATCGTGGCTTTTTCGTTCGAGCATCAGCCATCGCAGAGACATCTGCCTGCTTAACCATTGTCTTGCCTTCAGCAATTGCTGTAGCCAATTGGTCCATCAGTATCTCAAGGGCCTTGATCGAATCATCGTTCGCCGGAATAGCCACATCGACCGTATCCGGATCCGAATCCGTATCGATCACGGCAATCGTCGGAATCCCAAGCTTTCTGGCTTCTCGCAAAGCGATGTATTCTTTTTTCGCATCGATCGCGACCAGCACGCCCGGCATCCGGCTCATCTTGCGAACACCGTCAAGGTTTGTCTTGATCTTGTTCAGTTCGCGTTTCAGACGAGCGCCCTGTTTCTTACTCTGGGCTTCAATCTTACCGCTCGCTTCCATCGCTTCCAGTTCTTCCAGTCGCTGCAGGCGGGAACGAATCGTTCGAAAGTTGGTCAATGTTCCGCCAAGCCAGCGTTCAGAAATATAATGCATCCCGCATTTCTCGGATGCACCCTGAACGGCTTTCTTGGCCTGTCGTTTGGTTCCCACAAAGACAACATCCCGTCCATTCGAAACCACAGTAACCAGCAGCTTCTTGGCGATCATCAGTCCTTTGAGGGTTTCCTTGACATTAATGATGTGAATCATACCGCGTTTTCCGAAAATATATGGTTTCATTTTCGGGTTCCAGCGGCTTGCCGCATGTCCAAAGTGTACGCCCGCTCCAATTAGTTCGCGAGCAAGTTCCTTATTCACAGAAACTTACCTCCATTTTAAAAAAAATCAATTAGTTTATACACATACCCTGTCCGGCTACACAACCGACAAGAGGAATAAAATACCGATATACGCCGTTTTTGTCAAGAAATTATAAAAAAAAGAGAGGATTTTCGTGATTTTTTAAATAAATCAAGCAGTTCTGCGTCTTGAACTTCAATGACCGTTTATGCAGAGGAGCCACAAACGAACACTAATGAATGGCCACAAATCAATTCTTACTAATGAAGAGGTATTTGTGATGTTGTGCGGTACACCCAAACTATTAGTATTTATTCGCGTTCATTAGTGGTTTTCTTCCGCGTAAACGGCTACAACTTGATCCGCACCCCTTCTTCACGGGTTTTGGCAACCAACTCTTTAACCTGCTCAAGGAGCATCCGAAGTTCCTGGCTACTTTCGAGCAGGTCTTCATACAACCGCCCGTCGTTAATCATTTTCCCCATCGTCCCCTCACCGGATTCGATTTTCGCCAAAATCTGACGAGATTCCGACAGCACCCCTTCCAGTTGCTCGGCAGCGGCGATAACCTTCTCGCTGAGAATCTGCACCTTCTCAGCACTCGTATCCGAAAGTCGTTGAATAGATTGCATCGTCGCATCGGCCTGTGAAAATGCCGTTTCAATGCTACCAATCATCTTTTTAATGTTTATCTGATTTTCATCGTCCCCAATAATCGCATTGGCGTTATCGGAAAGAGTCGTAATCGAATCGACCAGATCTTCCAGCTTGACCTGCACTTCCGGCGGAAAAAAGTCGCTCGCCATACCAACCTGCCCTGTATTTATTACCATATTGTCCATCAAAAACCTGTCGGGGTGCGTGATCTTAGACGGATCCATCCGCACTTCGATAAAACTGCTCCCCAAGCTCTGTTTCATCACGAAAATTTCAACTTCTTCGGGAATATCTGAATAATCATTTTCGATCGCCAGCACAACCCCCACCCTGTGCGAATCGCCATACAATTTGGGGGGCAAAACATCCATCACCCGACCGATCTGATAACCACAGTACTGCACAGGCGTATCTGACTGAACCCCCGGGGTCTCCGGAAAATAGACAAGGACATTAAACGATTTGAGTTTGCTCATAATCAGCGGAAAATCACGAAAGCGAAGCAGCATCCACACAAACACACACATCGCAACGAGTACAAAAACGCCCACGCCCATATTCCGTCGCTGCTGCTTTGTTTGATAATCGGTCATTTCTTAGCGTCCTTTTCCCGTTCAATAAACAACTCCCGTATCGCCCGCAGAGTATAGCCGGATTTGTTGAGCTTGTAAATCAACTGAATGCGTTTCACAGATGCGTCATCGAACATCCGGCGGCCAGACGGTGTCACTTCAACCGGTTCCAGCAGTCCAACCATCAGATAATACTGTAAACTCTGCTTAGAAACACCCGCCTTTTCAGCCGTTTGCCCAATCTGCATAAGCCCACTTTTTTTCTGTTCCGCTTTGCGTTTCAAAGTTTTTGAAGTATCAAAATAATCCGTATTATCCTGTAGTTTCTGTACGATGAACTACGAACCACGCACGACCAATTTTCTCCCCAACACCTGAACCATCGACAAAAAATCGCGTTCGATGTCCTCATACCGCGGCCGGGGGGAAACTTTAGCCATGCTTTTGTTCTTAGGACTTATCTTCGGCTTTTTTCGCGTAAAAATCAAAATATAGTCGAATCCGGAAGGGATTTCGTGCTGATGCAACCGAAATGTCTCCCGTGACAGCCGTTTGAACCGGTTCCGCATCACTGCATTGCCGCAGGACTTACTGACCGACACCCCAAACCGCGGTGAACAAAGTCCGTTTGGAGCTGAATAAAGACGCATCATCCCCTTATAGACAAAGCACTTATAAGAAAGTACGCGGCCAAAATCCCTCTCTGAAACAATCCGCTGTGATTTTCGAAAACTAAGCAATGTTACAGTCCTGTCCAAACTATAAATCGATAGATACTCTAAAGTATATCGGCGACTTTCGGGGCTGTGCTGAAACATGGAATTACAGGGAAAGATTTCCATAAATCTGTGAATAGCCCGTAAAAATGTAGTAGATCATCACGCAGGCAACGATGGCATAGATGATTCGCGGAGTCCATTGGGCGATCAACGAGAACCGCATTTCGGTGTTGTCAGCGTGCATATTTCCTAATCGCCGGGCCGATTCATCAAGTTCACCGCTTTCTTCGCCAACCTCCCAGACACAAATGAATTCTCGCGGTAAAGACCGACTGAATCCGGCGGCCATTTCCTCACCTTGAGCGACCTTGTCACATGCTCCGCAGAGTCGTCGCCGCATGATCTGGTTACCTACCACATCGGTCGCCATCTCAATGCACCGGGTAATCGGAACACCCGCCTTATATGTAATCGAAAAAATCTTACTGTAGCGGCTGAGTTCCAACTCACGGATGGCCTTTCCCAACAGAGGCATCCTTATCACAAAAGCATCCCACATCCATCGCAGCGGCCCGCATTTGGCCGTTAAGAATACGATGGCCAGGATAATTAGGGCCGGAATGTAAAAGATCGCCAGAATCCCAAGTATCCCCTGAATGTACAGTGACCAATCAAAACCGCTCAACGCAAATGGAACCACCGGAGCAATAAACGCTAATAGGTGAATCATGAGTATCGAAAATAGCATTCCCGAACGCATGGTTCGATTTAAACGCTGCCGAAATGAATACCACCGGCTTAATTCCTCAAGCATTTCAGCAAGTTGTCCCGTTTCCTGGCCAACATGAATCAATGTCTGATCCAGTTTATCGAACTGACGCGGATACTGGTTGATCGCATCAGATAAGCTGTTGCCCGCGGCGACCTGCTCTTGAATCGTCTTAAACAGCCGTCCGTATCGCCCCGTCTTGGAGACCGATTGCAGCGCCCGTGTAATCGGCACACCGGCATCCAGAAGCACGGAAAGATTGTGATACAGATTAATCCGAGAATCCGCCAAACCTTAGACCCCTTCATCAGGATAACACCCGCCGAATATTTACATTTCCAGAGAGCCAGCGGAATAAGCTAACTTCTGAATCGTTACCATCACGCCGGTACATTCAAATAAGCTCCCCGTAATGGTTTCAATGCGGCGGATTACTTCATTGCTCAAGTTTCGTTCAACCATTGCAACGATACACCGGGAGGGGATATCTCCGTTTTTTGAAAATTCGGCATAAAGAGATGTTTCGGCCAAATAGGCACTGCCAGACTTGCCCTCGAATACATTCAATGAGATATTTTCAAGCCCGGAGAGTACCTCAATAATTTCCCGAAAAACATTTTCATCCTGGACGAATACCTGAACCAGATTACGATGCTCAGAAACCCGCTCGGACACATCCTGTCGAGCGGCCTGCAAAAAGAGTGATTGCAATTGTTCACTGTCGGGTGCGGCAATCATATCCTGCACAACCGAACTATCCTCAAACGCCTGGGAAACTGCGGAAAGTAAACGAATATGAGTATTGCGGCTTTCTTTCGGGGCGATGATAAAAACGAGCAGGTGTACTTTTTTGCCATCTTCGGCCTCAAACTCCACACCATCCGGAACGGTCAACAATCCAACAACAAAATCCCGAACCCCTTCCATACGACAATGCGGGATCGCAACACCCTGCCCAAACGCTGTCGCACCGAGGGTTTCCCGTTCCTGCAGCGCCTCAAGGATCGCTTCCTCCGGAAGTTTCTTTAAGACCTTGGATTGTTTGGCTAACGCTGCAATCTCACATAACGCCATGGCCTTATCATCCACAGTCAAACCAACTCGAATGCATTCCGTTCGCACTAATTCCGTAAGTTTCATAACCGGTTCCTTGATTTGAATCTTTTCGTTTCATCCATAACTTGACAGTACCGGTTTTTGCCGAAATCGCAAGTTTTTTCTCAAAATGTCCGCATCAGAAGCTTGATTGGATGAAGAACCTCTTTGCCCGTCAAATGTTCTATCTGCATTTTACAAGCCGCACACTCGGTTAAAATGATATCCGGGGCACACTCATCGATTTTATTAGCCAACAGTTCACCAATCGCACCGGACATCTCGTGATGTTTTTTCTGCATTCCCGCCGTACCGGCCAACCCGCAGCAACCGCCATTTATATCTGTTACATCCATCCCACATTTTTTCAGCAATCCAATGGACGCGCCGGACAATCGCTGAGCTTTTAGATGGCACGGAGCATGGTAGGCAATTTTCTTTCCAGTGTATTGATTCGGCAAGGTCTTGCACTCATCCGGCAACAATTCGGGGCTTTTCTCAATCAGCGTGTTGAGATAGTCCATCAACTCGTATGTGTTCTCCGCTACCAATTGAGCGCGTTCATCATGAGTTATCAAAGAAATCTCATCGGTCAGGCACAAGGCAGCACTGGGTTCGGAACAGAGTATTTTGTAACCCTGTTGGACGAAAGGGGTAAACTGCTTTAAGTTGTATTCAATATCCCGCCGGGCTGTTTTTAGGTTGCCGTAAACGAATGCCGGAAGCGGGACGGGGCGTTGCGGGGGAATCTGTACTTCAATGCCCAATTTCTGTAAAACCGACAAAACAGCAAAACCCAGTTCGTGGTCGTTCCAATTTGCATAGCTATCAACAAAGTAAACAATCTTGTCAATCGGGACGAGCAGTGATGGGGATTTTTTAAGCATTTTGCGGGCCTTATGGATAAAGCTTCCCCGGTCGAAATGAGGAAATCGCCGTGTGCGGTCAAAACCGAGCGTTTTTTCCAATACCCACCGCATTATCGCAAGGGCCATCACCCAATTACTCAAAGGTGAAAAGGCGCTGGCCAGAACGCTCATCCAGCGGTTATGCGACAGAGCCAATTCGGTTGCGGTAAAGCCGGTTTGGTGAGCCAGTTGGGTTCGTGCCTCGATAATCAGCTTGGACACATCGACCCCCGCCGGACATTCGATAGAACACATTTTGCAGTTAACGCATAATCCCAGAATAGTTTTCAATTGTTTCGCGGCAGACGGCGTAAGCGGCAACTGCCCTGCCATCCAGTTCGCCAACAGATCGGCCTTGGCGCGGGAACTGGCCAACTCCTCATTCAGACCGCGAAAGATCGGACACATTCTGGAACTGGCGGCCTGAGCCAGACAGACGCCGCACCCATTGCACTGCTCAACTTCATAGCGGAACGCATCCGGTTCAAAACACAACTCGGTCTGGAACCCATCTGCCGCTTTCAATTCAACCGCACGGAGATTTTTGACCATTACATCCGGGTCTTCATTGATAATCTTGCCCGGATTGAGTATTCCAGCTGGGTCAAAAATCTGTTTAATCTTTTTCAGAATTTGATAGTATTCTTTGCCGTACTGATCGGCGATAAATGCCGCCCGCAGCAAACCGTCAGCATGCTCACCGCTGATCGAACCGCCCAGCGACCAAGCCAGTAAAAACACATCTCCGGCGATTTGCCGCATCCGCTGGATTTCTTCAGGGCAACTCAAGTCCAAAAAGGGACGCACATGCAGTTCGCCACCACCGGCATGACCATAAAAAGCAATGGGAATATCATATTGTCTGCCAATTTTCTGCAAGCCGGCAATATATTCATCCAACCGACGATAATCGACGGAAACATCTTCAATGAAGGCAATCGGATGACTGGGACCCTTCTGCCGGTTCAGCAACGGAACAGCATCTTTACGGACCTTCCATAAAAGTGCCTGCTCATCTGCATCCGGCACTTCCAGATGTCCCGTCGCCAAAACCCCCACCGTTTCAATCGTTTTTTCGATCTGGGCCCGAACGCTTGCCGCATCATCGCCAACCTGTTCAACCAATAATATGGCAGCGCAGTCGGAAGGAAGTATCCGGTGATATTTCGGGAAGGCCTCTCTGGCCATCTCGATCAGAGTTTCATCCATTAACTCGCAAGCGGCGGCCCCACAATCGACAATCACCGAAACAGCACGGGCCATCTTTTCAAAATCATCAAACTCAAACTGCACCAGTCCCTTGGCTTTCGGAACGGGAACCGTCCGCAGCGTAATCTCTGAAAAAACAGCCAGTGTACCCTCCGAACCGGCCATCAGTTTAGCTAAGTTGACATTCGTCCCTTGGACAATATTCTGAATCGTATAGCCGCAGCGGTTCCGCTGTGTCGCGGGTTGGGCGTCTCGGATCAGTTCTTGTTTGTCGCCCAGTAAGTCCAGACAGGCACGGGCACACTGGCCTGCACGGCCTTGCGATTGACTATCTTCGCTGTCGGTGAACTCGGCGCATGTTCCATCGGCCAGAACCACCTGAATCGACTGCACGAAATCGGCCATATATCCATATTGCAGCGAATGGGCGCCGGTGGCATTATTGGCAACGACGCCGCCAATCACCGCGCGATTTCCGCTGGACGGGTCCGGCCCAATCTTACGGCCCCATTTCGACAGGTGCAAATTGAGGGTATCCAGCACCACCCCCGGTTGAACACGCACCCAACTTCCATCGTTTGCCGTCTCAAGAATCGAATCCATAAAACGACGAATATCCAGCACAATCCCGCTGGTCAACGACTCACCGGCCAGACCGCTGCCGGCCCCGCGCG
The DNA here is from genome assembly GCA_021157685.1 of Planctomycetota bacterium. GTDB lineage: Bacteria > Planctomycetota > Phycisphaerae > Sedimentisphaerales > Anaerohalosphaeraceae > 4572-13. The sequence continues at coordinate 13,266 of JAGGWF010000238.1, forward strand.
GAGTGATGGGAATCTGATTGTTCTCTGCATATTTGACAACAGCAATAATGTCAGCAGTATCCTTCGGGGCAACGACACACTGTGGCAGAATACGGTAAATACTTGCATCCGTACTAAACGCCACACGATTATAGATATCCACGAGGACATCCCCTTGTATAAGATCCGCAAGATCTGCGCCTACCACTTCAGCACTATTTGTTTTTCTGTTTTCCAATGAAAAATCCCGAATTTCACCTAACAAGTGTCCTCACTCTACACAAATACCGGACTTCGGGCAAGAAAAAGTCCGAGCCGTTGTTTTTCTCTTGTTCGGAACGCATCTCCGCAATATGATACAACCACAATAATGGAATGAAAGGAACTGTATCTATGGCACAAAACAATATCTCCGTGCGGCGATTACCCATCCGGCTGGAACCAGACTCTCGCAGAACAATCACACGATTTTTCTGGCCTGGAAAAGAACGCGGACAAAAGATTATCCAGCGTGTTGAAAACCTCGATGCGTCACGCGTTTCCGAAATGGCCAATCAAGTTTTGCAACAATTTACTCCGGGCAATCCGGGGCTGGCCGAGATTCTGATCGAACACTATGAAAAGGCGATTCAACAGGCCGAGGTGTCTTTCAATAACAATTTTGAGGTTAAATTACTAACCGGTGCCTATTTTTCGATGGAATACGCCTTTGAGTCCGCCGCCATGTTCAACCCATCCATGGTTGCAGCCATCAAGCAACCGGAACTGGAAGAAGGACGCCTGCGATTCATTATGAGCTTACGCGTCGTAGGAGAGGGGCATGTTTCTTCCATCACTTTTCGCCGCGGGACGGTTGATCGCGAGGGTGATATTCAGCTCACCCCTTGCAGTCTCGAAGTTCGCCAGTTGAAATGCAAAGAAAATCGAACATTCAAAAAAGTTGACTTTATCGCCAAACTGGGTGATATCGACATCTGGAATACACCGACAAAATCTGTCATGGACACCCTTCCGGAAAGCTTTTCGACCTTTCAATTGCAGCACACCATCGAGCGGGCTAAGCAGGCGGTCGATTCGCTCACACCCGACATTCATACACTGGATCTGATGCTGTGGATCGCCCATTCAGAGTATGAAATCGAAAGACAGGATCCCAACAATATTGAGAATATGGTACTTTTCCCGCTGAGCGAAACAGAATCACAGGGCATGGAAGATATGCGGCTGGTGAAATTCCAAAACGGAGACAATTCCATTTGCTATTACGGCACATACACCGCCTTCAACGGGAGCAGTATTCTGCCGCAAATTCTTGAACTGGCGTCGGAAAAACGCGCCATCGTTCGTACCCTTCATGGAAAGTATGCTCGCAATAAGGGGATGGCCCTGTTCCCGCAGAAGATCGATGGCCGCTATGCTGCGATCGGACGGACGGATGGCGAAAACATGTTTTTATTACAATCGGATGAAATTGACTTCTGGGACGAGGCAACGGAAATCATCCAGCCCAAATATGATTGGGAATTTGTGCAAATCGGAAATTGCGGATCGCCTCTTTTGACAGACGCCGGATGGCTGTTGCTGACTCATGGCGTCGGAGCGATGCGAAAATACTGTATCGGCGCCGCCCTGCTTGATAAAAACGACCCCTCGAAAGTCCTTGGACAGCTTCGGGAACCGCTGCTAAGCCCAAATGAAGAAGAACGCTCCGGCTATGTCCCCAATGTGGTCTATTCCTGCGGGGCGATGATTCACGCCGACAATCTGATCATCCCTTATGGCATCAGCGACGCAGCAACCGGTTTTGCAGTCATAAAACTTCAAGAACTGCTTGCCGAACTAATATAAGCCAACCTCCCTATTGCTGCGGCGGAAATCTCGGATTAAATCTGGCCGGTCCGCCAAAGGGATCCGCTTAGGGGCTGCGTATAAATAAACGGTTCATTTATCGCTCAGATTTGCATTAGATTCAGTCGCAATCGATTACAGTGAAACCGCAGGCATAGCTATTCTATGTCGAGGATTTCGCGATTGAGATTCGG
>JAGGWF010000054.1 GCA_021157685.1 Planctomycetota bacterium
AATTCGGATATACTAACGCTTTCCTAGTCGGGCTTGTGTGGACAAAGCACTTGTCGGAAAGAATGTATCTTCTTTAATTTCGGGAGTTTATATATAGATGTCGAGCGTTGACAATACAAAATCCAAGAACCAAAAGAGTGCCAAGCAGATGCTGGTCAGCTACGGGCGAATAGGGACGCTGGGCTGGTTTGAGCACCATGAGGCCCACATTCCCAAGATCAGTAGCCATGTGGTCATTAAGACCAAACGCGGCTTGGAGATGGGGAAAATTGTCGGTATTCACAACTATCGCGGCGGTCAATTCAAAAGCAGTCCCGAACAGGTCGAGCAGTATTACTGCAACCGCACAAAGGACTATCCGTTAGGTGAGGGAGGTCGCTTTGTCCGTTTTGCGACCCATGAGGATTTAGGCGAGCAGAAGCATCTTGAAAAAAATGCAATCGGCGAGGCCAAGACCTGCCAGCGGATCACCGAAGAGCTGGGCCTGAAGATGAAAATAGTGGAGGCCGAGCATCTATTTGGTGGCGAACGGATCATCTTTTATTTTACCAGTGAAACCCGCGTAGACTTCCGTGAATTGGTCAGGCAATTGGCCAGAGAGTACCAGACCCGCATCGAACTTCGGCAGATCGGTTCACGGGATGAGGCCCGGCTCATCAGTGATTATGAATCCTGTGGCCAGCAATGTTGCTGCAGCCGGTTTTTAAAAATACTGGAACCGGTTAATATGCGAATGGCAAAGTTGCAAAAAGCCACGCTGGACCCGTCCAAGATTAGCGGCCACTGCGGACGGCTCAAGTGCTGCCTGCGCTATGAGGATGAAAACTACTTGGAACTAAAACGCAAAATGCCGCATCGCAGCACACCTGTCCAGACCCCCAAGGGCCCCGGCAAAGTGGTTGATTTTCAGATTTTAACCCAACTGGTCATTATCCAGATGGAAACGGGTGACCGCCAAGCCTGGCCGCTTGATGAAATTCAGATTCTCAAACCGGGCCAGACGAGCAAACAGAACAAACCCGCACAGAAAAAAACAGGTGAAGGTGATAAGGACGCTGCCGTTACCGCCGAACTTGTGGAGAAACCCGATTCCGAGCAGGATTCAGCGCCGGGCAAGAAGAAAACCCCGCAGACCCAATCATCCCAAAACAATGGCAATGGCTCGCCGCAGCAGAAACGAGAGGGTTCCCAGCAACCGGGTAAACGCCGTGGTAATAAAAATCGGCGACGGCGGCCCAAAAATAAACAGGGCGGCTCTCCAAATGGACAGAACGCTCAGAATTCACAAAAGAATCCTCCTGCCCAAAATAGCAATCGTCAGGGGAACAAACAAAAACCTTCTAGCGGGAATACGACACAACCGAGCGGAGAGTAAGTGATGACGCGAAAACTGTTAGTAACTTCTGCCCTGCCCTATGCGAACGGCCCGATCCATATCGGCCATCTTGTGGAATATCTACAAACGGATATCTGGGTGCGTTTCCAAAAGGCGATGGGTAACGAGTGCCGCTATTTTTGTGCCGATGACACACATGGTACGCCCATTATGATCCGTGCCAAAGCCGAGGGTGTTACCCCCGAAGAATTGATTAATCGGGTCCACGCCGAGCATTACCGAGATTTTATCGACTTTGGGATTGAGTTTGATAACTATTATTCAACCCATTCCGAGGAAAATCGTCAATTTAGCGAGATGATCTACACCTGTGCCTCAAAGGCCGGTTCTATTGTCAAAAAGGAAATTCAGCAGGCCTACGATGAACGGGAGAAAATGTGGCTGCCTGATCGCTACATCCAAGGGACTTGTCCCCGCTGTAAAGCTGCGGATCAGTATGGCGATTCGTGCGATAGTTGCGGAGCGCATTATCAGACAACCGAATTGATCGACCCGGTCAGCACGGTCAGTGGCAATCGACCTATCTTAAAGGAAAGTACACATTATTTCTTTCAGCTTAGTCAGTACGAAGACGCCCTAAAGGAACTTTTCAAGGGCGGCTATGTTCAGGCGTCCGTTCAGAATAAACTGGACGAGTGGTTCAGTGCTGGTTTGAAGGACTGGGATATTTCACGGGATGGGCCGTATTTTGGGTTTAAAATTCCCGGTGAGGAGGACAAGTATTTTTATGTCTGGCTTGACGCGCCGATTGGTTATATGGCGTCGATCAAGAATTATTGTGACAAAAACGGGCTGGATTTCGAAAACCTCTGGAACGGCGACGAATACGAAATTTACCACTTTATCGGTAAGGACATCATGTACTTCCATGCCCTGTTCTGGCCGGCGGTGCTGATGAGCGCTGATTTGCGGTTGCCCACTAAACTGTTTGTTCACGGTTTTCTCACCGTCAACGGCCAGAAGATGAGCAAAAGCAGGGGTACATTCATTAAAGCGTCCACCTACCTCAACCATCTGGACCCGCAGTACCTACGCTACTATTATGCGTCAAAATTGACCAGCGGCGTAGGTGATATTGACCTGAGCGTTGAGGATTTTATCAACCGAGTCAACTCGGATCTGGTGGGTAAACTGGCGAATTTGGCCAGCCGTTCCGGCCCGATGCTTAGCAAAAAACTCGATGGGATGCTCGGTACACTCGACGATAAAGGTCGCGCTTTGATAGATGAATTGATCACTGCCAAGCCCGAGATTGTTGACCATTACGAAAATCTTAATTACGCCGCCGCTATTCGAAAGATTGCGGCGTTGGCCGATGTCTGCAATAAATATGTCGAAGAGCAGCAGCCTTGGGTAACGATTAAAACGGACTCCGAAGGTACACGGACGACATTGACTGCGATTTTGAATGCCGTTAGGATGCTGACGATTTACTTAAAGCCGGTTCTGCCGCAGTACGCGGACAAAATTGAGCAGTTTTTGGCAGTTGATCCGCTGACATTTGCGGACACGGATACAGTTTTTGAAAATCATAAAATTGATAACTTCGTTCGTTTGATCGAACGCATTGAAAAAGAAAAGGTTGAAGCGATGGTCGAAGAAAGTAAGCAGCAAACGACTCCACAGCAGATAGAACAAGCCCAGCCAAAACTGGATGAGCCGTTGGAGGCCGAATGCGAGTTTGGCGATTTTATGAAGGTGGATTTGCGAATCGCGAAAATTGCCACTGCTTCAGCGGTTGAGGGAGCGGATAAGCTTTTGCAACTTGAGTTGGACTTGGGCGGCGTGACCAAAAATGTTTTCGCTGGAATCTCCAAGGCCTACAAGCCCGAAGATCTTGTCGGTCGGCTGGTACTGTGCGTAGCTAACCTGAAACCGCGAAAGATGCGTTTTGGTGTCTCGGAAGGTATGGTCTGTGCCGCTGGTCCCGGTGGCGAAGAAATCTTTTTACTCAGCCCGGACAGCGGCGCCAAACCCGGCCAGCGTGTACATTAGTAATATGGATGGTTTTTGTAGGATGGGCTGTGCCCACGCGGAATAATTATCGTGAAAAAGACAATCGAAGAAATTGCGAGAGAAGACGACCGCTATGACGGCCGGGCGTTGAAGTTTATTTTTGAGGGATTGGCTTCCACCATTGACGAACTTCGCAAGCAGGAAGACCCCGGACAGCCGCCGCGACACATTTCGGGGCAGGAATTAGCGTGGGGTTTGGCCCGCTTGGCCCAAAAACGGTGGGGCCGTTTAGCGGCGATGGTTCTTTCCTCATGGGGTGTCGACACCACACGCGATTTTGGTGAAATTGTCTATCTGATGATCGATAGCGGCTGGATGACCTCACAGGAGACCGATACGGTCGAAGACTTTGATGCCGTATTCGATTTTGGCGAAGTCTTTGAAAAGCAGTTCGTCATTGAGATTCGTTAGCCAATATAACTTAACTGCCATCGGTACTTTTTTTTGCCACAGAGGACACAGAATTCACAGAGATTTTATTTTAGACACAGATTTACACGGATAAGCAGATTTATAAAAAATATAATCTGAGTTAATCAGTGTTAATCTGTATCAAAGATTTTTTTTCTGTGTCCTCTGACTTCGGTGAACTCAGTCGGGCTGTGGCTAATTAGAAAATTGCTATGTTGTCCAATTAGCTGGTTTTGTCTATGAAAATGCGGATGAGTCATCCGGTTCTGCGGGATTTTTTTGATCAGTTGCGGTTTGCGCCGACGCCTCAAAAGAGAAAACAGCTTGCTGCCTCTGAACACCTCCTGATGATCCTCAATGCCGAACGAGAGTATCCGTTTGATTTCATTGTCTTTCGCATTACCGGTTACCGACCATCGGAAAAGCCCCAGCAAGACCTAATTTCCGGCAGGGATTTGATGCCGGACCTGCGGGTCTGGATCGCCCAACTTAGTGCTGAGCTTCAATTAGATGCATCCGAGCAGGATGAAACGATCTTTACCGTCGAACAGCTTGCCGGGCGGTTTTCGGTTTCGACCAAGACGATTCGTCGATGGCAAAAGCGCGGATTGACGGGGAAGATTTATATTTTCCAAGATGGCCGCAAGCGGATGGGTTTTGCCCGGTCAACGGTCGAATTATTTACAAAAGATTACGATCAGTTGATTCATCAGGCCGGCCGGTTTACATTGTTGACGGCCCAACAGAAAGAGCAGATAGGGACGCTGGCGCAGGAATTAACGAGTAAAAAAAACTACCGGACCCAAAATGAACTTGTCTTGGAGGTGGCCCGGCAGATTGGCCGGTCCCGGCAAACCGTCCGGGCGGTTTTGGAGGAGTTGAGCCGTCGGCAAATGATTTCACCGGCGATGCCGCATTCTCGAGGCAGGATGTCATCGAAAGAGACGGTTAAGTTGTATAAGATGAGTCAGCAAAATGTCAGTGTCAAAAGATTGATGGAATTGTTCGGTCGCAGCCGAAGCTCGGTTTACCGTATTATTAATCAGCGACACGCCAAAGAATTACTCAGCCGCAAGATAGAATGTGTCCCCAGCGATGAATTTTTGCTTCCCAATGCTGAGCAGATTATTCTGTCGGTGCCGCTGGAAAAACTGTTGCCGAAAAGTTCAGCCCGGTCTGCTCTTTTGAATCGTCAGCAGGAAACAGAGCTGTTCCGGCGATATAACTATCTAAAGTTTATGGCTTCTCAGCAGTGCGACCGGATCAAGCGGGTCCAACCCCGATCAGATCGTCTCAACCGTATCGAAATGCTGCTCAAGCAGGCCGAGGCCGTAAAAAAAGTCATTATTGAAACCAATATGGCTCTGGTGGTCAGCATTGCTGGCAAACATTTAGCCGCAGGGGGCCAAATGAGCGAACTCGTCAGCGAAGGCAGTGTGGCTTTGATGGCGGCGGTGGAAAAGTTTGATTACACGCGCGGCTACCGTTTCAGCACCTATGCCAGTTGGGCCATTGTCAAGGGTTTTGCCCGCCTGATCCCCACCGAGGCCAAACGCCTGGACCGGGCTGGCGGTGTCGATTTCGCGAACTTACCGGTCAATCTGCGCCTTGAACAACTCCCCGGTATCATGGCGGTCGAGCAGGCCCATAGAGACCTGCAGACGATCATCAAAAACAATCTTGACCAGCGGGAACAATACATCATTTTAAATCATTATGCCTTGGATCCGGGAATCATTAAGAAAAAACCGAAAACACTCAAACAAATCGGCGATCACTTAAATCTGAGCAAAGAACGCATCCGCCAGATCGAACTGCAGGCCCTGCAAAAACTCCGTCAGAGTTTAAGCCCCGAACAGTTTGACCTGCTGACAGGATAGCGGTTTTTTTAACCATGAAGTACTTGAAGTGCATGAAGAAAAGAAATATGATGCTTTAAAAGGCCCGTTGTCGGTATTCGTAAGAAATCTGTTTGAACAGCCACCAGCAACAGGTGATCGTTTTTTCAGAAATGATTAATCTTCATGAACTTCATGCCCTTCATGGTAAAAGACAGGGAAAGGCACAGCTATGAAAACAATCGGATTTATCGGCGGTGGGAATATGGCTCAGGCCCTTTTAGAGGGGGTCTTGAGCGCGGGTTTGTTTGAGACGGACAATGTATGGGTTTCGGATGTACGCGCCGAGCGGCTGGACGAGTTGAAAGCTCAACACGGTGTTCGTGTAACCACGGACAATGTCGAACTGACCAAACATGTGGATGTTTTGATGCTCAGCATCAAGCCGCAGATGATGGCCGATGTATTGGACGGTATTGCCGGAACATTAATAGAGGGCGTGTTGGTGATTTCGATTGCCGCTGGCATTACAACAGCCGCGATTAAAGAAAAATTAGGCGCCGTGCAGATCGTTCGTGTCATGCCCAACACACCTGCACTGGTGAAAGCCGGAGCGAGCGGTTTGTATAACGCGAGTGCCTCAGAGGAGGGATTGAAAACTGCGCTGAGTATTTGCACTTCGGTTGGCAGGGCGGTTGTCGTTGAAAGTGAAGACCTGATCGATGCGGTTACGGCGGTCAGCGGTTCCGGTCCGGCCTATTTCTTTTTGCTGATGGAAGAGATGATCAAAGCGGGAGTGGAACTGGGTTTGACTGAAGACACTGCAAAAACGCTTGTACTTCAGACAGCCAAAGGGGCGGCATTATTAGCCGAATCGGCTCAAGAGCGAGGCGAAGATCCTGCTGTTTTACGCCAAAAAGTAACCAGCCCCGGTGGAACCACCGAAGCGGCGTTGAAAGTGATGGACGAGAGCGGTCTTGGAGAAATTATCCTACAAGCCCTCACCACCGCTCGCAATCGCGGCCAGGAGTTGTCGAAAGGGCAATAGGAAGCACTCTTGTTGAAGATGTCGGGTGGCATCAAGCTCTTTATAGATGCCATCCCACAGAAAGCCAACCTTTACAGAGCAGTCCCAATCACCCCGGGTGCTTGCCGCTGTCAGCGAAAGCGAATTCGAGATCGCCGGTCAGCAGTATTGGTTGCATGTTCGCGCGATCCGAGGCAATGAGGCCGGTCAATGGTCGGACCCGACTGTTCATGCTGACATTGGTTGCGGTTAAATACAATCCGGTGCTGAGGGCCTATTATCGTAAACTCGTTGAACAACAGGGGAAATGCAAAATGGTTGCTTTGACAGCAGCGATGAGAAAGTTGCTGTGCATCATGAATACTATGCTGAAAAATAATCAGAAATGGAATGGAAATCTATTAAAAACAACTTGACTGGAAAGACAGTCGTTACCGGACTGTCCCTAGTTTTCTTCAGTATCCTTACTTCTTTCAGTTATCATCAAACGGTCATCTGAGATTATTCGGTCATAGCGTTCGATAAATACTGTACGTTTAATGGGATTGTCATTGTATGAGGAACTCCAAACTGACAATGCTTCACTTATAACATTAATAAAGTCCATTAAATTAAAATACTGGACTTCAGGACCGTCTGGAACATATCCTGACTCTGCAACACAAAATGACATTCTCTTCTCGCTCCCATTTATAACCTTTCTTGAATCGAGATTTGACATATGAAGAATGGAGTTTCTTAATTCCCAAAGCTGAGAAGGCGTAATGCCAACCTTATTTAGGTTGGCGAAATTATCCAACCACTTAACAAAATTGCCACGCATATCACCAAATTCAACAAATGCCATCGTATCAATTAATGACACGAAAAGTTTCATGCAAGAAACATAGTGATGATTGTTAAAAAGGAGTTTAATTGCGTTTAAATAATCGTTGTTAATGAGTAACGGCAAATCAAATCCTTGTGGTGTCATGTACTTTTCTAAATAATCATCCATTACTATAGAACCCAACTTAGTATGCTCTTGAAGTTTGCCGCCAATCAAAGGCTCATGATTAGTAATTAAATCAATCTTAGGAATGCCGTCAACAATAGCAGTAATGTTGAACATTGGTCTATGAGTCGCATTATATTTCTCGAAAGCTTCTGCGAATACTTCGTTACATTTGCCTTGACGCTGCAGTGAATTGAAGTACGATACAGTGAGATTTCTATTCCTATTGGTTTCACATAGTCTTGAGGGTGGCTGAAATCGTTCAGCATTACCAAAGTCTGTATTAACTGAATCACGTAAAAACTTTTCTTTTTCTGAATCAGCACCGACTATCTCGTGAACAACAATAC
>JAGGWF010000071.1 GCA_021157685.1 Planctomycetota bacterium
CCGCTAAGGATCTGGCCGCTCAACTCCAAAAGATCGAAGAAGCAATCGAGGCGTTTGAGAGCAAACTACCTCCCAGCAGCGAGATTCATACCGTTCTTGAAGATGTTACACTGATCGCACAGCGACACGGTCTGACACCCAAAAGTATACGAACCCATAAAAACAAGGATAATCGCGGCTATATTGAGCAACCCCTCGCCATGGAACTGACCGGCAATTTCAATTCGTATTACGCCTTTCTGCTTGAACTGGAGCAACTCGACCGTATCACAAAGATTCGGGAATTGGAATTAAAGAAAGCCAAAGAAGAAGGTCAGACGGAAGCCACTTTTGTCATGAGTATTTTCTTCCAGAACGCCGCTTAAACTCAATACTAAAATTTGTGGAGAACAGCCATGTTATCGTATCTGAAAGATGGAAACTCAGTCCCTGCGTCATCTGATATGCCGGACGGCGATCAGGCGGCAAGCCATACAGAAGATTATCTAACCGTCTCAGGTCAGAGCCAGAAAGTTCGCCGGAGCACTATGATATTGGTGGTTCTGTTCGCTGTTGGGGCGCTTGGGATCTTGCTCATGGTCAAAAAAACAACCCCTGCTACGGCCAACGCCGAACCCAGTCAGAATCAGGTCCAGCTTGAAACAGCACTGGCCCAGTTGGACAGTATGCAGGCGGAAATGGATTCTAAGATGAACTCTATCGCCGGGCGTTTTTACCAGTTTAATAATGTTGACCAGGTGGGCGTTGAGGAGTTGAAAAAGAACCCCTTTATTAGAAAAGAGATGGACTGCACTTCCAGCTCAAGCGGCACCGGAACCCAACAGCAGGCACAAATCCGGCAGGAAGCACAGGTCATCGGAATGGGTATGGAGCTATGGAGCATTACGGCAACCCCCAAAGGGAAGTGCTGTATGATCGACGATAAAGTACTGTATCAAGGTGACACTTATAGAAACATGACCGTAAAATCAATTACGGGAAAAAGCGTCACGCTGGAATACAAAGGAATCGATGTTGAATTGAAAATGGACTAATGAAACGACTCTTCGGAAAAAAAACGGAACACCCGCAGGCGGATTATTCTGCGGTACTGGAACTGGACGCCGGGCAAACGGATCTTACGCCGGGCCTGCAGAACTTGTACAGCCCACAAGCCACGACCCAAACGCGCATTCGTGATGTTGCAGATATTCTTCTGGAAGATGAACTGCTTTCGGCTGAACAACTGGACGCTATTCGCAGCCAACAGCGAGAAAACGGCGCGGACCTTGAAAACCTGCTGACGGAACAGGGGTTTGACACGGAACTCATCCTCCGGGCTAAGGCTAAATTGTACGGTTATGAATTCAGGACCCTCGCTCCTGAGCAAATCGACCGTAAAGCTTTTTCGTTGATGGATATTAAGACCATCCGTGACAACCAAGTCATGCCCGTCAAGATCACCGAAGACGGTGTTCTGTTAGTGGCTACCACACAACCGTCCAATGTTTTCGCAATTGACGATGTGAAGCGGCAGACCGGCATGGCGATCGATGTCGTGGTGTGCGTGGCCGAAGACATCGAGACGGCCTGCGAAGAATTGGATGACGGCAAATTCGACTATAATGTTGATGATCTCATGGTTGAGTTGGACGATATTGAGCTGGTGCAGGATGACGAGGAAGATGTTGAAGACCTCGAAAAGAGCGCCGGCGAGTCACCCGTCATTAAGTTTGTCAACTTCCTTCTGAGTAATGCCCTGCACGAAGGCGCCAGTGATATTCATATCGAACCCAAAGAAAAATACACCAAGATCCGCTATCGGATTGACGGTATTTTATTCGATACCAAACAGGCACCTTCCAAAATGCACGCGGCGATTGTTTCCCGTATCAAGATTATGTCGAACCTGGATATTTCCGAACGACGCATCCCTCAGGACGGCAAAATCGCCGTTATCATGGGCGGCCGCGGCGTGGATCTGCGTATATCGGTCCTGCCCACCAGTCACGGTGAAAAAGTTGTGATTCGACTGCTGGACAGCAAGAGTATTATGATTGGGCTGGACGATTCCGGTATGCAACCACGGATCCTTAAGGCATTCCAGGAACAAATTGCCCAGCCCAACGGTATCCTGCTGGTAACCGGGCCAACCGGTTCTGGTAAAAGTACGACGCTCTATTCAGCGATGGCCCAGATGGACAGTGATCGCCTGAATGTTTCCACCGTGGAGGACCCTGTCGAGTATAATTTGGAATTTTGTAATCAGGTGCAGGTCAACGAAAAAGCCGGCCTGACATTTGCCGGCTCACTGCGGTCGCTGCTCAGACAGGACCCCGACATCATCATGATTGGTGAAATCCGCGACCAGGAAACCGCACGCATCGCGGTTCAGGCCGCTCTGACCGGACATCTTGTTTTATCTACGCTGCATACGAATGATGCGCCGGGGAGTATCTCGCGGCTGGTAAACATCGGCATTGAACCCTATCTGATCGCCGCGTCTTTGAACGGTATTCTCGCTCAGCGGCTGGTTCGTCGGATTTGCACAAATTGCAAAGAACCGTTTACGGCACCGGATAATCTGCGTCAATATCTGGACATCGGACAGATCGAACCCCATGAACTGATGCATGGGGCGGGTTGCGATCAGTGTCGTGACAGCGGGTATGCCGGTCGTTTGGGCATTTATGAACTACTGGTCATCGATGAAGAATTCCGCCAGATCATTAACACCGATTCCTCGGTCAACAGCATGCGAGCGGCCTTTCGCAGGAGCGG
>JAGGWF010000035.1 GCA_021157685.1 Planctomycetota bacterium
ACCAATAGGCCGTGGAGCATACATCATCAACCCGTTCAAAGTTCCCACTCTTATGGTCTTTTTTGTAATATCCTTTTTTGATCAATTCGCTTAAAGGCCCGTCAGGATCAGAAGGTTCAATTTTTCCATCATTGCCAATTTGTTGTATTGTAACCTTGATGTCTCTGTTGAAATATATAGGGTCGCGTACATGAAAACGGTAGTAAGAAACATACTGATCCTTAATCAGCGGCGCCCCCATCTCCTGCGCGTGAAATTGTCCCAACCCCCAGCCAGATCCGATATAGTCTTCGCTGCCTGTACCGCATATCGTAGGATAGTCTTCGTCTCCATCGATGTACATTTTGACCTCTCCTTCGCCCCACCATACACCTTTTCCGGCGAATCTATCGACAAGGCCGATATTGGCACCAAGGTATCGTCCCTTGCCCTTGACTCCGTCCAGAATGACATAATCTTCATACAGGGTTGTATTGAGATCCCGGCGGAACTGGGCATGGAAATAGGGGCACTCTTCGTCAACTTCGTCACCCAGGGTATAGTCAACCTGGTAGAAAAACATCCCCTGGTCTTCTCCGGTTTCGTTGGTCACCGTCAATTTCGCCTGTTTGGCAAAGGGCATGGGAAAATAACAGTTAAATCCCTTTCCTTCCGGCATGGTAATGTAAGCCGACTCATAGGCGACCGTACAACCATGGCTGACACCAAAGAAATCTGATAAAGGAGCCTCTACAGACGGTGCTTGCTGGCCGTCCCAGTAAAATCTTAAAATCAGGTTTCGCATCTTAAGCGAACCGGTGTTTTGAACGGTAATCCATATATGCCGGATCATCCCCGGGCCTTCGATGTCCGCGAAAGTATAGACCTGGTCCTTTTTGAGATTCCATAAACAAGGTAACCCTTTTCGGCCATTGAGTTCTTTTCCTCCCTGACCTTTGGCGCCGGTTTTGTTTTCTGCGGTAACAGCCCGGCTGTGCAAGGTTGAACTGCATAAAGGGGTGCCTGACAATAAAATCTGATTTTGCATTTTAATGCCTCTCGTATTGTTATTGTTCTCAAATGAGTTTGAACAGCCGATATTGATCACCAAAACAGGTAAGACCGCCAAAACAAAGCCGACAACATTGTAATGTACAGAATCAGCCCATCTTGTCTTTTTTTGCCTCATCCTAAAATTCTCCACTAAAAGTAATCGTCAACGGATCTTTGCGATGTCTCGGACAACACACCCAAGATTGAAAACCTATCTTTAAATTTCCAATTCACTTATACAATAAATTCAAGGTTGTCATTAATAACACGGTATCATTTCGACATCAATGTCTTTTTGAATATCAAGCCAAGGTTTGATCCCGACCCATCCCCATGCTTTTGCGGTTGCCACTTTTACGCCCACCATAAGTTTTTGACCGATATCCGCAGGATGCGAAACGGACATATATCCGGCCAGCAGGTGATCTCCGCAACCCACCGTATGCACGACACAATGATGACTTTTAATTCTGCAATAAAAGGCCTCCGTCTTTGTTACAGCCACGGCCCCCTGCCGTCCTAAACTGACAATGACAACTTTGACTCGATCACACAGTGTTTTGGCCGCGGCGATCACCTCATCGATGTCCTCGCCGATAGATTGATCTAAAAGCTCTGAAAGCTCTTGGAGATTAGGCTTTATGACGCCAATATTGCCACCGTTAATAATTTTTCGAAGGGCACCGCCGGAGGTATCCACGATCAGGCTGGCACATTGACCACCTGCCTTTTTGATAAGGAAAAGGCATTCATCCTGAAGCACGCCTTCCGGCATGGAGCCAGCGAAAATAACGGCCGCCTGCGGATCCAGCCGGCCCTGAAGGTCTTGGCCCAATCGTGTTAAAGCCTCCTGCGTAACCAGCGTCTTTGGGGACCGCAGATGCAGTTCCCGGTTTCGGCGCGTATCGACAACTGTCACATTTTCCCGAGTTCGGCCCTTGACCACGGTAAAAGCAAGCTGAATAGAATCCTGAAATCCAGACAATGCTTCGGTCATGTCCGAGTAATCTGCCGCCCCCCATAAACCGGCGGCCGTTGAGGGGACCGACAGCCACGCCAATGCCTTGCTAATGTTCAGCGCCTTGCCCGCAGGCACCCGTGTTTCAGATGCCATAACCGTATGGTCACCCCACTCGACCCCGTCGACATAACAAGTCCTATCCCATACAGAATTGAAGCTTATGGTTACAATCTTCTTGGTATTCATTCTTAAAACAGTTACCCTTTAATTATTCTTCAAGTTCAGACATGATCTCTCGGATCAGGGCGAGATCTGAGGAAATCTGGATTTCCAAATGGTAATCTCTCGTTTCCCCCGGTTCAAGCATAATCAATGTGTTTTGCTGCCGGGCCTTGTTTTGACCGATCGGGGGATTGGTTCCAGGTTCCAGAGCACAGACATATTCCCCCTGTCCCCAGTGCTGCCAATTGGTTAAATGGGGAAGCTGGTTTTTCGGATATCTCATCACCAGAGCCAGCGGCAATTTTCGATTGACCAAACCAACCTGACACATACCATCAGTATCCGGTTTCACATCAATAAATCCGCAGGACTCTCCACCGCCTTGATGGCTCTTAAGCGGTTTTTGGCATTTTTTATAATCATGGTCGTTGTTAAACAGTTCATTGTCAAAATCCATCCCCCGGGATCGGCAGGTTCCCGTGTAAACAATCTCCGTTCCCTCATCTACCAGCGGCCAGCCGAAATTACAGTGATACAGTATCATGTGAGGACAGGGGGTATTGCCCCGGTTGATAACTTCATCTGAGATTTTCATAGAAGACTTGCCCAGCGTACTTGTAATGGTTCTTCTTAGCTCCAGATGAGGGCCAAAAACTCTGGATTCCTTTATGATGGCAGTAATCGACATATCCATTTGGCCGGATGATGGATCCGGCTGGATAACAGATTCCACTGCTGCGGGGATATTGCTGATTCTGCCATGTATCCCCCTCTCCTCAAGCTCATCTTTTTCCGGACCACCAACATGCGAAAGCCCACAAGTAGTGACCAACCCTCCGGCAAAAGAATACAGCCACTCCAACCCTCTGTTAGCGTCCGGATGCGGGAATGTCTGACCCCCGTGGCTTAGCCAGGCCAGGTTATACTGATTGCAGGAGGCCTCGGTAATATCAAGACATCGATCGATCACCACCTTATAACGAAGCCCACTGCCGGTATTGACCCAAGCGATCCGCGAACCTCTGGCCGGTCCATTATCCAACACCGAAGTTTCAATGCCTCCGATCTGCTGAATATTGCCAATCTTGTCCTTCCAAAGTTCTGCCATAGTATCAACTCCTATAAATGCTGGTTCAAAAAATCTATTTCTTTTTTCTTGTCCCAATAACCCACCCTCTGAAGCGGGGTTTGTTTGATATGCGGATATAAAATCGCCTTGCCGTCAATCTTTGTTTCCTTGATCATTTTTAACACATCAATCGCATTATCCAGTGAACCAACCGCGGCCACATAATTGCCGGGGTCGATATCATTGTTATGGATCGCTTTTAATGTTGCGGTCATATCAGAGGGCTCTCCCCCGCTGGAACCGACCAACTTGATCTCCTGATAATGGACCTTCAGAGCATCCAACTGTAAGATGTGCTTGCCCTTGGGGAGGCCCCCGAAGAGATTGGCCACGCCACCGGCAGCCAATAATTCCATCGCATGCTGCTGAACGGGATTAACACCCACGGCAAGGATCATATCATCGGCACCTCTGCCATCGGATTCCGACTTGACTATTGCATCCAGTTTATCCGGCAGGACACAGATCAGCTTAGTTCCCTTGTCTTTCGCTTTTGGGCCAATGCTTTTAACAACTTCATCAAGCCTTTCCTGCTGGAGATCAGATACGATCAAAACGGCCGGGTTGTACCTCAGTGCCAGTTCTGCGTGTATCCTTCCCATGGCACCGGCGCCGATAACAACGGAAACACCCTCTTGCAGCAAACCAAGCTTGGGAACTCTGGAGGCGTGCGGACCGTCCTTTTGGATATGATAATTCCTGTCCTGAGCGGAAACGATACAACTGATCGGTTCTGCCATCGAGGCGGCAAAATACGCCATATCATCATCAGGCAACGGCAGCATACAATCCGCTTTTAAGACCTCTTCCTGCACGACAATATATTGTGCCAAGTGCCCGCCAAGGGTGTAACCCACCGCACATTTGTGCATATTTTCAACATCGGTGTACCTTTCCCTGTGGTTGATCGGATCAGCATCGACAGCCGGCTGAATGGCGAACCGCTGACCGACGCTGTATTTGTCTTTTAAATTACCACCAACCTTAACCAGTGTAATCGCACCTTCATCACCGAGAATAACCGGGTATTTAGCCATATCCCAGCCGCGAATGAAGGTGTGATCCAGTCCCTGGTCAACCAGCTTTAAAATGCTGGTGCAGACACCCGCCGCATCAACACGAGCCAGTATCTGGTCGGGGTTAATTTCCGGCACCGGAACCTGAGCTACTTTTAAGTTTTCAAATCCCCTGCCGCAAGCGATCACCGCCTGCATCACAGAGGGAACTTCATATTCTTTGACTTTTGAGAAATTGCTGTAAGAGTCCAATTTTTTCCCTTTCATTTGTTATGTTTATCATAAGGTCCGTAATAAACCAATTTGTCAGCACAATACTGCCAACCCATATCATTAACCGTCAACGAATTACGCGACATACAATCGTCATTGATCATCTCTAACGTTTTGGGCCAGTCTTCAATGCCGCTAAGCGTATCAACCTGGCGAACATTCTGCCAGCCCAGCACATTGGCCGCCTTGACACATTGAATCGGGCCAAGCCCTCTCAGAAAAGCTGTCAGGAACCCTGCGATCGTCGCATCGCCTGCGCCGTTAGCAGAACCAAACTCATCCGCCCTGTAGGAACCAGCCCATAGTTCTCTATCCGCCCAGCCATTAACTCCGCCAACTGAGGCGGTTAGAGTCCCTAAGGCAACCTTGCCTGCCGTTCGCAGATAATAACCATTGATGCCAAGCTTAATCGAAACAATCTTAACGCCTAAATCCAGCAGCACACCGGAAAGCATCGAGCAGTCATGCCCAGTGTAGCTAAGTACCGGATCCCGACCATTAGTCTGAGCTTTTCGCTTTTCAAATAAATCCCTGTCAAGCATATAAGCTAATTCTTCAACGCTTGGCAGAAAAATATCCACGAATGGCAAGACCCGCTTGAGAATCTTTTGCCAGTTTGCTTGCCCCGAATCACTATTCGGGTCCGGCAGAGTCATATCAAGACTTGTCACAACACCAAGTTCTTTAGCCTTTTTGAAAACCCTGAAAAGTTCATGACCCTCATTTTCATACATTTTCCGCATCAGAGTTGGATAGCCAAAGTGCAGCAAAGAACACCCCGACAAAGCATGATAGTCAATATCATCCGCTACAAAAGTGTCATTGGTTCCCGGGTGATGCAGAAATACCCTGTCAACACCGGGCAAAGCCAAAACAATACTGTAGGAGCTGCTTTGGCCAGACACCATCCTGAAAGCAACCGATCGGTCAAGCCCGATCCTGTTTCTGATGATCCTTCCAAACACATCATCCCCCACTTTGCCATTGAGACAGACATCCATACCCAACCTGGCCATCGCAAGACCGGTATTGGAGACAGTCCCACCGGCGCCTATCACCGCTTCTTCGACATTAATCAGTTTGCCCGGAGTAAATATCCGGTCAAAACCACCGGCAAGCAACGGGTTAAAACCCGGTGTAATGTCAAGGCAAATATGTCCGGCAACCATGGCCCTGATTGTTTTGTTTTCCATACTAACCTTTGAAAAGTCCAGCTAACAATGGCATTCTCATAATCTCCTGGCCACGATAGAACCAATCGGTTGTCATATCAGCGCTGCCCTTTGGAGGAACAAGACCTTTAGCGTATTTTGAGTTCACCGGGGGTTTGGCAATCACCAAGTCTAAGGGAACCGCTGAATTTTCATTGACCACCGCCAATTGATTATTATCCGGATGGATATTGGTCCAACCGTGTGCACACGGACCAAAATCCGTTGTCGCCACATATAATTTTTCATTCTGATGAAGAACCACCGGCACCAGACCCTCGAATTCATCTTGGATCGCCTCTGGAATCTTAAACTCACCAGCCATTTCCTGGCCTCTATCGCAGGCAGCGTCAAGATAAGGCCTGCTTTTGTTTACGGGATGGGCAAATGCCTTTGTTGAAATAAATATACAAAGCTTGCTCGCGTTGTGGTCGCTCATCATTGTAAAATCTTCAAACTTTGCGGGAATCATATCAATATACCCCTTTTCCTGCCAAAGACTCTCGAAGCTTCGAGCGGGGTCTTTGATCATCACATAAGTCCAGTCGGGGACCCAAGTATCATTTGGGGCCTCGAAGCCGGACAAAATTGACCTTGCATCAGCCGTTCCAGACGGCACATCGTCGCCCCCGGAATAGACCTGGTTGTCAAACACAAACACATTATTGTGCCCGTGCTGAGGCAGCAACTCCGTCACCAACCCCTTGTTACAAACCGCATCGTTGATGCCGACATATATCGCAAGGGCTGTTTCGGGTACTTCAGGGATTAAATGAGCTAACTCAAGGCAGTTGATGTCCTCATCAGGAGTGAAATAGTGACAACAATCGGCCATTAAGTTATATGACTGCTTCAGAAAATCGGAGTACTGAGCTTCTGTACAAGGTGATCGATCAGGTATATCAAAAGCCCTTTTAATGTTCAGCTCATCCATCTGTGCTTTTCCTTAATATTAGTTTACCATTGTAGCCTGCTCATATTTTATACTATTAAGAGGCAAAGTAAAAGTTTCAATTTATATTTCTACTACTTGATTCAATGCCGGCACTGCTGTATCAGCTTTGGGTCGAGGTTTTCCGGTCCAAGACTTCATCGAGTCAATTCATAAAAACACCCTTTTCTTTCATCGTAATATTTGTTTGAAATACAAAACTTGATAGTGGTTATTTTTGCTTTCTTATAACATTTTGAAGATATTTAAAATTATACTTACAGGCACGCAACTCGCCTTTCAAATTAGTTGGATTGCCGGCTGGCAGTTGCTCATTTTTTGCTGTTTTACTACCAAGTGCAATCGTTGCTTTATTAAATAAAGAATCAGTTTCAGTAAGCAATCTCTCTATATTCTCATCACAGACAAATTGAGCGCTTTTAGTTTCAATTATTCTTTTGATCTTCAATATATTTTCTTTGATTTTCGTAAGCGATTCAATCGCTTCTGGATTATCTGTACCTGCCCACCAGTTATTGGGGTAATCTCTTTTGAGAAGAATGTTGTCAATTCTGAAAATCACGGAAGAAGCTATTTTCTGAGGAAGTATTGGCAGATATTTTTCCATAGATGCTTTGTCGAAATAGTCCGGGTTATAGAATGGCGGGACATCACTCATTTCAACAACAACCTTGCCATTCTTTTTGTAATAAACGGGGAATTCACTAACCGAAATAATCTGCTTAGGAGCATCAGCCATACCAAGAGCCTTGCACCATCTCCCAAAGAAGTTATGGTTTTCAATAGTGACTTCCCACCAATAGCCCATATAGCCGGTATCTGTCCATCGCTTTTGGTGAGTTAGGTATGTAATCAGTTTCTGAATATCTTTAGCATCTTCTGACATGCCTCTTTGCCCCAAAGCACCCATCACATCTCCATAGCTGTAAAAATTTCTTGGCTGAATCCACTTGCCATTAATATAAAGCCCATCCTTTTCAGATATCTTGAATGCCGACCTTCCTTTTTCAAAGGATTGTTTATATCTGGAATCCCGGGTTAATTCATAAGCTCTCCATAAAGCCATCATATCTCTTGCACCAAGACGACCCTCCTTCACAAGTTTACCTGCCCAGGTTTTCATCCATTTTTTATAATAATCGCTTTTCTCAGGATTGTTAAATCTGCCAGGCATGTTATAAATCATAGACAGATAGCAAGCACCACTTGCATACTCATGATAGTTGCTGCTCTTTCGGCCTCTTTTCCACATCGCAATGCGATCATCAACCAGTTTTGTGGCAATATTTACAGCGTCCTGGCTGAAATCACCTCCAAATTCATCCTCTTGCTCATCAAACATGGTAAGAACATATGCGGCAGCAGGAAACGCGCAAACAGGTTCCTCAAGCCAGGCACTTTCTGTACAGAGACGGCCGGACATGCCAACTTGGCCGGTCGAGCAAATATTACGAGCAATATGATGTAAATGGCTCAAACTCAAGGACGGGTCAACACCTTGAAACCGTTCCATCCAAACAGTTTTCTGAATATCTGTTTTATCGTCATATTCAAAATCAACACGATAATATCCGCCAGAGTAGACATCAGCCATAACATCTGTTTTGCCCTCTGTGCCAGGATAAGCCTGCTGGAAAGACGATTCTGAATCATCACTCCAATGTACCATAATCTTTGAAGGCGTCTCTCTCCATCCAAACATCATAGCATTTTGATATTCAAACCCACTCCTATCAGCATCTTTAGTGTAAATTATTATGTAGCTGTAGTCAGGATTTTCGACAGACCAAGGCTTTGATGATATTTCGCTGCCATCGGGCAGTTGTATTGTTTCCGGGATTTCTGTGGGGTAAGGCGCCGAAAACCCCATTCCTTTGTCTGTTAAATTTGAGAACACAAGTTGAGCTTTTTGGCGATTCGCATCAGCAGGCATACTCAAAGTCAACTCAAGCACCTTATCTTGAAGTCCTTCCCAGCCAACGCCCTTTATTTTTATAGACGCTGTTTCTGGACAAGCATAAAGACGCTCTGTTGTAAAGGACTGCCCATTCTCATCAGCAAGATTACACTTCAAATCCTTAAATTTCATATCAGAGTCATCATGCCATTCCCCGTTAACCTGAACACGAGGCCAGACTAATGCCAGTTTCTCTGGTGCAGTATCAGGTAAATTGCGAGCTATGAGTTTACTTGCGGAATATCCAGAAGCAGGACTGAAATTAGGGCCTGACTTATGAGTTGGACTTACAAATGACACTTGCCTTTCAGTTCCTGAATAAACCAACCATAAGGCATCAGCATTTTGGTAATGCGAATCATACATCGCTTTATAAATCTTTTTGATCAGTTCAATCCTGACAACAGGAGTATAAATTGCCTCTTCACAAAAGGATAATAAATCAAGCCCGGTATTACCGAAATAATACAAGTCAGGAAAACGCTCTGTTGAAATCTTGCCTCTACCTATAAAATTTTCACTTAGTGCCGGAAGATTCGATGAATCATAAAATAGTGCCTGCATGTAATTTCCAACACGCCAATTGGCCTCTTCATAGCTATAAGGTGCTTCATCCTGAGTCATAAGCTCCCATGCAAAAATGCAGGATTGAATACTCAATAATACTCCAAAAACGAATGTGATTATTTTTTTACTATTCACTAAAAAACTCCTTTTCTTATTTGCTCCATTTCCTTAGACTAAATTCGCCTAGGGTGAAGCCGCTGCCTTTGCCGTACCGGGCATTGGAAAGTCTGACATATATATTTTCAGAATCAAACACACCGTAGACCGTCAGCCGCCTCAAAAATGCGCCATGGCCGTCGTAGGCAGCCAGATCGTCCGCATTGGTGAATCTCATATAGATACAACCGTTACGGTTAAGATATTGGGTAACATCCACTATTCTAAGCCACGCGGCATTCGGCAACCGCTGGTCATTTCTGGTTTTTACCAGACTTGCATTCAGCAACTCATCCCAGTTTTTGCCGTCTTTGGAAAACTGTACTTTGTAGGAATTACCCACAATAAGTTCCAAATGGCACTCAACTACATCAGCCAGGCCAAGCTTATAAATAAAGTAGCCATCCTTTTCTACATAACGACAGTACTCGCGCAGAACCGTTGTTTTGCTCTGTTCTGTAATAAAAGCAGTATCATCTTCGGGCGTAATTACCGACATTTTTAATAACTCATCCGGACTTCCGGTAAGAAATGAAATGTCAAGAGAATGCCTCGTTTGTTTTTCACTCCAGGTATTTAACCTTTCATACCATCTTTTACCATCAGGAGAAACTTCCACCGTATAACCATCGCCTGACATAGTCATGTCTATCGCTGCACCCATTGCACCGGCAGTATCGAACTTATAAATAACAGGCTTGTCCTTTTTTCGAAAGACTCGACGACCTGTTGATAATTTTCCGCTGGACTGGACAAGGTATTCGCTTTCAGTTTTGTCTCCAGGTTTGAATGTCATTGCGGCAATGTCGTATTCAATCTTTTTGTCTTCTTTTGAAAGTACTATCAGCTTATCTCCTGCCTTTGGGAAATAAGGATTATCCAGAATTGGCTGTCCTGTGATTTTGACATTGCCTTTAGCATCATATATCGGAAAGGCACCTAACGGTAAAACATATTTTTTCTCTTGTGGGATATCGCAGCCCTTTAAGCTGTAACCCACATATTCAGGATTAGCGTCGTCCTGCGCCCACGGCCCGGCACCGGCATCGTTCCATAACCTCTTAACGGGCACATCCGGACTATGCCATCCGTTGGGAACATCCAGATTTATCAGTTTATCAACCTTGTCCATTTTGCCAGCATGCCCCCATGCGCCCAGTGGTAAAGAACCGGAATATGTCTCAAATCCACCCGGTGCTTTAATGGCCTTACCATAACGATATATACCCTTTTCATCAATATCATAAACCATCATAGCTCTCTTGTATGCATCAAGATATTCCTTGTTGCCTGTTGCATCATAGGCCATCCATACGGCCCGCATAGAATAAAAATGTGCCCATCCACCCATCCACCCTTTACCATCATAGCCAGATTCAGGAGTAAGCATCCTGTGAGTCATTTTATCAATCCATGGTTTGTACTTGGCGATAAGTCTCTTGTCATTAAGCAATTGGCCAATTTTTACCATCCAGACAGCGGCTCTGACTTCACTGAAAACCCTTATGAATTTCATATTATTATTCTCAGGAAGCAACATCGCATCGACCGCCTCTTCGGCCTGGATTCTTGCGGTAATGGCAAACGGGTCATTGTACATAGATAATAAATAGGCGCCAGCGGCCATACCTGCAGGAATATTATTGAGCAATTGCTGAGCGGGAAAACCATTGTGCATTAGCTTGCCTGTTTCAAGAAAACATTCAGCATTGCTGAATATGTATCCCATATCTTTATAGTTAACCCATGCGAAAGGGTATAGCCACACCTTCCCTTTTGTTTTGTCAGCGATGCTGTCATATGAAACCCTAATCTGGCCATAACCGTTTTCCGCCAGGGCCTCAACTTGAGTCGGCTTTCCATCCCACATAATTAATAAAGCTCTTGAATACCCGGGGCAAGCCCAGGCGGTCTGCTTGGATACTATTAAATATTGAAAATCAGGCGAACTAAATACTCTATTGCCATCTTCTTTGGAACTATAGGTCGTTGTCCTGTCCGGCAAATGTATAATACCGGTAGCCTCTTTATCTCCAAGTAGCGCCATCGGTTCGCCAGATGCGCCTACGACAATATCCAACATTTCAGCGTCATCCGAGGAAAAACCAAACTCCAAAGGCATATCCTCATCACTGAACCAATACTTGCCTGTAAATTCGACATGCTTTCCCTCAAGATTATAATCACGATTAAAAACAAACGGCGACTCATTCCAATATTCCGACAAAGCTTTTTTGGCCAATCCGCCACCGCTTGCTGGTTCGCGGGCTACTCTTGCGCTACCGGCATCGGCAGGTTCATCGGTATAACCGAACTTACCGGTCTCATACCACACATCATCAATCTTTGCTCTGAAACCTATTTTTGTATAACCTGTTACAGCATCGCCCCATGTGGAAAGAAGCAGTCTACCCTGGCTTGAGACACCTCTGTCGTCGAAGATCAAAAAAGTTTTCCCCCCATTTCTATGTCGAAACGAGTAATACGCTTTTGTCCCGGGATAGCGTGCTGCCATAAGACCTTTGGCCAATTTCCGCACCAATTCCAGCCTGACCACCGGTGAATAGCGATCCTCAAAAACCAATGCCTCAATAAATCTGGCATTATCATCCGGGAACTGCAAATGCCACGCATCCCACGAATTAATATCGTAATCGAGGTGCGTATAGCTTGACATATTGATGCGCTTATCCAGCAGGTTCTCATTATAATTTATGCCAAGGTAATTAAGCTCGACAAGGCTATACGGTGCGAACGAATGCCTCAACTTGTCCAGCGGCCCTAAGGGCTCAACGCCGCCAAACCATCCATCCGCAGATGAACACAATGCCAAAGTAAATAAAACTGTGAGCAATGGCCCTGCCGTCTTTCTCGTTTTGTATGTCATATTCAGTGCTCCTAAAATTATTGACATTTTTCATTTACAGAGTTAGCTGGGATTTCCCATATAATATTTTATATCCTAGCTTAACTACGCCGCTGGATCTCTTTCCTAATTATTTCACTATTTTACCTATTGTCTAAAGTAGATTCAACTCATAAGTGCGACTGAGTCGCCAAAATTATGGCGATCTGGTATATACTCTCTCACTGAATTTTAGTTACCTCAATAACTATCCATTTTGTCAAACAAAAGTTATCCAAGTGTCCGCCATCTGTTTAGCACCTCAGTCTATTTCAGATATTTATCCAGAAAATCCAGCAGCGTTTGCACACTGTCTGTTTGACAATTCGCTTCATGCGGAACGATTGGGAAGGCATGCTTACCCCCCTTTATCCTCACAAACTCATTTTCTACAGAATTGCCATCTAATAACTCGTGAAGGCGTCTCCCTTGGTCAAAAGGAACGACCTCGTCAGCATCACCGTGGATAATCAGAGTGGGTGGCGTTCTGCTGGAGACATAGCTCAATGGAGTCGCCCAATAAAGTTCTTTCGCTGGATTCACGGTTTTCTCGTCAATGAACGACTCCAGGCCACAGCGATAAACATCCGTGATACCATATAAACTTACCACCACCGCAAGAGAATTAGATTGATCTCTATACTGTCCGCCTTTATTGAGACATTCATCATCCGCTGTATATCCCGTTAACAAGGCAAGATGCCCACCAGCCGATTCACCCATAACCACTATCCTATCGGGCTGAATATGCAATAGCGCCGAATATTTCTTTAGGAACCTCACCGCAGTTTTACAATCATATAAATTCTCCGGCCAGGCAATTTGTCTTTTTGTGCCGTGATTATCCGCCCGTTGCATGAGCTTGTAATTAATGGACAAGACCGCATACCCCCCTTTGGTCAGCTCTCTCGCCAGAGACACTGAAAGATAACCTGCCTTATCCCCCTCGGCCCAACCACCCCCATGTATTTCCAACACGACGGGGTATGTTTTGTTGACATCCGATGCAAAAGAGACCGGTAAATATAAGTCTGATTTTTCTTTTCTAAGGCCCTCTCCAAGGTATTCGATATCCTGGTATAGAACATAGCTGTATCCAGATTCATTGATGACCGCTCCCTTTACGGACAGTATTTTTTTCAACTCCGGCCCATGGCAAACAGATGCATCTTCGTTTATAAATGCCTCTGCAGCACCATCAGTTCTATTGTCTGCACAGCCGAATAAAACTAACAGCGTCAATAATGCACAAAAAAGTACCATCTTAATTTCTTTCCTATTGCTTAAACCTATCGATCCAATGCTGCCTCTGACATAGCCACGACATTTTCAGGTGACACATTCGGCAGCAGGGCTTCATGGCTCGGACTAATAATAACATTCGGTCCCAGAAGATCTTTAACCCGGGTCGTTTCCGCTTTCACATCTTTAGGGTTGCCATTGACGAGTAAATCCTGGGTATCAATTCCACCCATAAAAGCAACCTTTCCCTTAAAATCTCTTGCCAATGTTTCAGCATCCATATTCGCAGCCAATGCCTGAAGAGGATGCAAACAATCAACACCGGAATCTATCAGTGTATCTATAACACTGTGTATAGAACCGCAGGAATGCAAAATCACCTGACACCCATATCCCTTCGCCTGCTCAATAAACTTTTGCGTCCACGGTAAAATAAATTCGTTAAATTGAACAGAACCGCATATCAATCCGCTTTGAGTGCCAAAATCGTTACCAAAGAAAAAGCCGTCCATTTTATCCCCCGCAACCTTAAAAAAACGCTCATTGGCCTCATAATAAAATTGGCAGATTCTATCTGTCGCCGCATGTATCAATTCTGGATTTAAATGCATATTCATCAAATAGTTTTCCATGCCGAACAATTCCATCAAGTCATGATAAAAACAGCACCAAAAACCACTTGCACGATAACAATCACCCGCATTGTCAAGATTTTGTATACCTTCATCGAAATTCAAATAGTCCGGATTGGGCCAATCATATTTTTCTATTTCACTGACCTTTTCAACCTCTGCCAGCGGGCCCGCTCCGCTAAGCGTTCCCTTTTTACCATAATCGAATATCGGCTTTCCATCAGGATGTTGATATACAGATCCCTCAAACTGAGTACAAATCCACCTGAAATCATCCCCCAGTTTATGACGAATTTCTTCCTGCGAGTCCGTACCGAAATAATCATAATAAATGGGCCAGGTTTTCGGGTCGGGATTGCCCAGCCAAAAACCGCAACGGCCTGTATTCGTGCCGGAAATTATAGAATGAATCTTTTCCCTGCTCGTCATTACCAGATAC
The DNA here is from genome assembly GCA_021157685.1 of Planctomycetota bacterium. Classification (GTDB taxonomy): domain Bacteria; phylum Planctomycetota; class Phycisphaerae; order Sedimentisphaerales; family Anaerohalosphaeraceae; genus 4572-13. The sequence goes on from JAGGWF010000035.1 coordinate 14,695, forward strand.
TCCCTTATAACTCACAACTGATCGATAGTCAGTTTGAAGTGTCAAGTGCCAAAGGTTGAAAACTATTTCCTATCATACCTGTAGGGTTCACCCCAAAATAGATGAATCACTCTGTCTTGACTTTTTTGCCAAAATAGATAACTCTTCCAAAAGGGAATACGAGATTCTATAGAATGGCTCATCTCATTGGCATGGCCCGGTAAAATAATTTTAGGACGCAAACCCGCTGCGACTCTGTCAGGAAAGGCGGTCCAAGAGTTCACCATAAGTACATCGACATTAACATCTTTGTGCACCGTATCAAGCCACTTAAAATCATCATTCCAGCTCTGGTCTCCGGAATGAGCAACTGTAATATTATTGGGCAAGGTAATCACTGTGAAATTATTATCAACCGCCGCATCATCTGAGATGGCCTGGTGCCCCGGATAGATACGCACTAATATTTCCGCATCTGTCTCAGGAACCACAAACTTACTTTCTTTACCATCCGCCAGCCAATGTGTTACCCTGCCATAGAAATCTTCTTTCACAAATACCCCTGGTGGGGTAATTACCGGCTTGTTTTGTGACAAGAACTCTCCGGCAACAAATGAATCTGCATGATCACCATGTATATGGCTAACAAAGAGAATGTCACATAATTCGACCATTTTTTTAGCCAGATTCTTATGCAAATCCTCATCTCCCTCTTTTCTCAGGGATGGAGGCAATCGGATCAAATCAAATGCGACCGTTATTTCAGATGTCTTAACAACATAGGACAGGTTATAAATATTCCATACTACCGCGCCCGTTTTGACTTTGGTTTCCTTGATACTCTCAAGTGCTTTCTCGTATCTACCGAGAAACATCTCTTTCAGACAATTATCGTGTGGAGAGGGATAATGAGTCAGGGCATCGACCAGATATAAAGCATTTTTCCTTTCAATAGAATGATAACCCGGTTTTTCATTATCGAAGTATGACCCCAATTCTTTGGAAAAAATCACATTCTGTGTTTTATAATACTCCAAATCATTCGAGCTAAGAGACGCTCCTGTTCCAAAAGCTTCTGATAGAAACAGCACGGATCCCACAATACCCAAAAAGCAAATCTTCGACTGTCGAGTAGGCATGTCGCCTCCTATCTCAAATCAACAACCACCAGTAGAACTGGTGGTATGAGGAAGGCCCCTAAAAGGGGCCTTTCGGCTTAGTTAGTTAATTCGTCTTTTTCATGTTTTTCTTGTTCTTGGATGTACTTACGGATCTTCGCTTCGTCAAGCCCGACTGTACTAACACAGTAGCCTCGCGACCAGAAACTTCGACCGAACAAGGTACCGGTAACACGCTTAATATGATTCTTAGAAATCAACTTCAACCCTTCGAGAGCTTATCTTTCGCAGCCGACCATAGTTTATAATCGTCGTGGTATTTCCAACCTGAATTATCCATCTTGGCATCAATCATTGGCATACCAGAAGCAATCATTTCAGTCGTATCATTCCAATCTTTACAGCCTGAAACCGCATCCAGAACGCGAACATTTTGATAGCCCAAACAGGTTGCATATTTCAGAGCTTCTTCGATTGTCAGTCCATTCAAATAGGCGGTAAGAAGTCCTGCAATCGATGAATCACCCGAACCTGTCGCTGAACCAAAACTATCTACGACATAGGCTTGTGCCCATAATTCACGATCAGCCCAGTTCTCTGCATCCGCCGGTTTGGCTGCACCAAGAGTCTCAAATTTATCTTTTGAGGCCGTCTTGATGTAGAATCCACGGTGACCTGATTTAAGGGTTGTCATCTTGGCCCCCATCGACAAAATCTCATCGGCGATAGTCGAATACTGATCGGGTGTTATATAATCGATAAGTTCGGCATTGTTGTGTTCTGCCTTCATCTTAAGAAATTCTTCCGGATAGAGCATGTAGAAGGTCTCTTCGATAGAGGGAACATGGATGTCGATATACGGCAGAATATTTTCCAGTATCTTTCGCCATGGCGCTGTGCCGGATGGTGAAGAAGGATCCGGCAGGGTCATATCACATGAGGTGGTGGCTCCAGCTTCCTTGGCTATCTTGAATATTTCAGCAAGCTCTTTGCCCTCATCGGCAAACATCCGGGCCATTAACGGTGGGTAGCCCAAATGAAAATGCCGGCACTGCTGTATCAGCTTCGGGTTGAGGTTTTCCGGCCCGAAGTGATCATTGGTGCCCGGATTGTGCAGGAAGATACGGTCGATGCCAGGAGGGGCCACGACCACCGTATAGGAACTGGCCTGGCCTTGTAATACCTTTATGCCATCGGCGTTACCGCTATCCTTGAGGAGGTCAACCGTCAGTCGTCCCAAAATATCATCACCTGTACAGGCACAGAAACAGACCTCGTTGCCCAATGTCTTCATATTGATCCCCGTATTGGAGACCGGGCCGCCGGTGCTGATCTTAGCATTTTCAACATTCACCAGTTTGCCGGGGCGTAAAATTTCATCAATTCGCCTGGCTCCTGTATCCGGAAACAAAGGAATAATATCCAGACATAAATGACCTGCCATCATCACATCGTACTGTCGATTCATAACTAAACCCCTAAATTCTTTCTTTCTCTATACAATCTGTTCTTTAATTAATTTTCCATAAGCGTTTACGCAAAAACAATGTTTTTGAGCCAAAAACGCGGCACTGTTTCAAAAGAGTAATAAAACAGCCCATTTTTCGGTCAAAAATGCTTGTTTTTAGGCTAAAAAACGCTATTAAAACTGGGTGAACGCTTACAATTTTCCTATTTGTTAATTATGGGATAGCGAGATAATTCAAAATACAGTTTTATCGCTTCCATAAGTTATGTCACAGGGAATGTAATTGCCAATACACATCATATAACCTGGATCGTTCGCGCTGTTTCGACCATTGACTCAGCGTTTCACTCTTTTTACTTGTTCGAGTTGTATTCAAATGCATTCTCGTACTTATCAATACAACCAATCGCCTGAATGACCGCTTTGGGATTCAAGACAGTAATTGGACCGTCAGCAACGTAGTTTCGCATTCTACAGCCCAACATAGTTATCGTAAGCTTGTCATTGCCTCGTGCCAGTAGAAAATCCTGTGACTTGCCCAGCGTTGTCAAAGCCCCATTCGGCCCAGAAAAGGCCTCGACATTTGTCAGTGAAGTATGCCCTTTGCCCTCAACAATCAGCGGATGTATATCTTGCGGCTTTTCTGCCGTATTGGCAATTATTGAGCCTTGGGCAATCTGCCAGTTGCGGTTGAAATTGTTGTCGCCGAGTTTGTGTATTCCTATGGTAACACAGTCGAGATTGAAATTCGTCAACTGGCCGTAAGTGGCCGGGCCAAGATAAATCCCGCCATACACTCCGAAGGTAAACAAATCAATAAGCTGGGCATTATCTGCATGGTCAATCCGGTAGGTAAATGCTTTTCTTGCGACCACCGAGTCAATCACCGCTTTGCTGTATGAACCTTCGATAAACCGCCGGGTGGCTGGATTTACATGGCAGTGAAGTATCCGCGGAATGTCATAGCAATAGTCAATGCGGATAAATTCGCCACTGAGTGGATAACCGTAACAGTGCTCGAAAAGAACTTGTTCGACAATCGCTCTGGGAGTAGCATTAAAGTCCATCGCCAGAAATTCGCCATAAAAAGTGAGAGATGACAGTGTTACTCCCTGAGCACCTTTAGTCTGGGATGCCTGGATGGTTGCTGGATATTCGATTATCTTTGTCGGATCCTTGATTGTTTGTTCCGGATACCAGAACTGAATCCCACGAATTTGTGTCGCATTTTCGACGGTAATAAAAATGTTCTTTTCATCTTCAATAGCAAAAACGCTGCCGACAGGCTGGGCTTTATCGGGGTGGCTGGTTCCTCTTCCAACCGGTCCGTGTACACCTATCAGTGATACATTTGCCCTTAAAATAATCCCTCCATCGATATAGTAAGGCTCCGCCGATGGCTCAACATAAAGTGCGGCCCCTCGCGGATGCGCCCAGTCAATAGCTTTTTGAAAATTATCCCTGTTAATCGCAGCAGCGTTTGTCGGCAGTACTCCAAAATCACGAATGCTCTTGAGGCACCTACCGGCAGATTGCAAAACTGCACCCTTGGCTTTGTCAGGTTCAGCAGCCATAAGCCCGCCACATAATACGAACACCACCAAAAATAAACTTGTTAATTTTCTCATCTGACATTGTCCTCACCATAATATTTACACCGCTAATGTTTTACACTTTTCATTCATGGCTAAAACTGCTTGTTCTGAAAAACACATAAGAGTATCAGTAAGTACATTTTCTGGCTTCATCGGCAAACGCCATAATCAACTCAGGTTCCGCATCGAAAAAATGATCGGATGGACTTAAAATAAATGCACCATTTTGACCCGCCACCTCAAAACATCTTCTAACTTCCGCTCTGGTTTGTTCCGGAGTGCAGTCTGTAAAAAAGTGAAGCTGATCAAACCCACCAATCATGCAAATATCAGCAGGTACGCGCTTTCTGGCTTCGGCCAAATCGACATCACCGCCCATTCCCGATGGCGTAAATGTTTCCATGGCATCCGGTTTCATTACCGTAATGTTTTCCAATATCGGCATCATGCCGCCACAGGTATGATAAACTATCCTCTGGTCAGCATCATGAACGATTTTAATAAGTTCAGCATCATAAGGGGCGACATATTCATCGAAAATCTTTGGCGAAATGACTGTCGAAGACGCATCTCCGCCACCTAATTCCAGGATATCGTACTTGGCTCCCTTGAGGGACTTACTGTAATCTTTTTTTCGTTTCTGGAGTATTTTCAGAAAGGAGTGTACCCACTGGGGATCATCGAAGGTCGCCATGATTAGTTTTTCGATCCCGAATAAACAAGCTGCATCCTGCCATGTCCCCGGCTGGCCAAATAAATCGAAGCAGCAGATATGACCGCGAATCAACGCCTTTTCGCCATAGTCGGCTGCAATACTGTTTACCGCTTCTGTATCGCAGACAGGAGATGTTGCATACTTGCCTATAAGGTCGATATCCCTCTTATCCTTAACAAGATGTTCCATAACCCAACAAGTATAATCGTTATGTTGAATGACGGTGCTAAGATTACCCTCGGGCGTAAAAATCGTATGTCGTTTGGCCTGATAATCCTGACCGGGAATATCTTCTGTTTCAATTCGCCACTTGTCAGACATTTCATCTTTATAGGGTGTGGCCCAAACAATAGGGTCGAGCCCAAAATGGCCGAAAAATCCATCGTTGGATATGCCATTCATATATTTATCAAGAAAATACGGTTGGACATGGTGCATAGTGACCGGCAGTCGATCCGGGACACCGCCATCAATTGCTGTCAACATGCGTTGTTTGGGACTAAGATTCATTGGGAATCCTTTAAGTTCAAACTGTCAAGACCGTTCAGTTTTCGATACCAGAAAATATACATACCGGCCAAACTCACGATAAAAATTATAAGTGTTACAAAAAAAGCCGTGTAACTCTTGATTATCAATTGCATAGGAAGCAGTAATAAAGATATCTGCCAGCCAAGCGTGAACGGTAAAGCTATAATATCATTGAAGTGCTCTTTCTTTGTAGCTTCCCTGAGTTGTGGAGAAAGCGTCTTGTTCAGCTTGCCCCAAATTCCAAACGGACGAGTTGTTTTATAGAAATGCTCCAATATTTCCTTATCGGTCGGTTTGGTTAAATATGTGCCAACCACACTCGCTATCAGCCCTATCGCAAACATCATACAAAACAGCTTCCAATCGTTAAGCTCACCTAAAGGAAAAACGAATGTCAACACAGTCCATATCTGCTTGTTTAGAATTGCTGCCATAAGTCCAACGGTCGTTCCTATGGCAAATCCACCGCCGTTGAATCTCCACCAGTATAATCTAAGTACGGAGGGGGCAAGGAGACCGCCACCAAAGCCCATAATAACCCAACCCCAGATAGCGTTGACAGAAGGTATCCGATAGCCGAGTACAAAGCCTAGCACTACTAATGCTACACCAAAAGCCCAGCTTGCATAAATAAGTTCTTTTGTTGTAGCGTCAGGACGAAGCCTGCTATAAATATCTTTTGTAAAGAAACCCGTCGTCGCGTTAACAGTTGAGTCAAAAGTTGACATAGACGCCGCTATCAAAGCTATCAGGATTAACCCTCTAAAGCCTACATGAATATTGTGCAAAATAACCGCTGGTAGAATTCGCTCTGGATTAACTATGCCGTTATAACCAAGCAGAGGGAGACTGGCTTGCCATTTCTCCCCCAAAAGATTCTGTAATCCTTTGGATATTTCGGGATACTGCTCTGGTGAATTTGTAATTTTTGACAATAACTCAGGCCACATGCTCTCTTCAACAGCACCAACATTAACTTTTATCAATTCCGCTGAATCAACAAGCACTTGCTGGTCAGGGAAAAGTGTTTGTACTAAAAATATACCTAACACAGCAAAAGAAATCATCAACGGCCAGCGAAACATCATCAGTGAACCCCATAAGAAAGAAAGTAATCCGCACTCGCGGTCACTCTTTGCAGCAAAGTATTTTGGTTCAGCTCCCCCCCCCATACCACCAATCACATTTCTAAGTAAATAGAAAAATGAAAACATAGCAAGATGATTAAAACACTTATATCCTTCCGGAAATTCGGTGTACCAGGGCAGTTTTGACGATGTCCAGTTTTCACTGCCGGTGACCGCGGTTGCAATTGCTCCAAAATCTTCAACGCCAGCCAATTTTGCAATCGCCATCGCAGATATGGCTATAACTGCGATAAGTATAATGCCTGATTGAAATATATCGGTAAAGACAACTCCATAAAAACCCGAAGCAACAGTATATATTGTCGCTATCGTTACCATTACCAGAGCACACTGGAAAGGAGTGAACGGCAGGAACATTGAAAGAAATAATCCAACGCCTTTGACCATATAAGCTAACATTCCAACTGTTCCGACAATTGCGGAAATAACTGAAACAAATCTTGCAAACTGACCGCCGAAACCACCACCAAATCTGTACGCCATCCACTCAGCACCGGTAATACATCCGCTTCGCCGGTGCCATTTGCCCGTCCAAAGCAAACAAACAGCTAACACAAGTCCTGCCCCACCTCGAAATTCAATGTAAAGCCCCCTTGGCCCGAGCATATAGAGGAAAGAGACTATAAGCAGTGTCCCAGTAATATCCAGCCACGAAGCCATACCGGAAATGCCCAACGCCCACCAAGGCAAGCTTCTGCCGCCAATGAAATAATCTTCTATGCTGGCCGAAGCCTTCTTCTTCAGGTACCAACCTAAGCCAATCAGAAAAACAAAATATATAACGATAATACTATAATCCAGCGCATTGAGATACTTCATTCGGCAAACCTATTTTAAGTGCAGGGTCATGATCTGTTTCGGTTTCATTTTGATTTTAAATTGACCACCTGTTATGTTAACCGGACCGTCACAGGCATTTCCTTCAAAGTTCACGCTTACAGCAGATTTGAACTCTTTCATCAGGGAAAAAAGGGATAATATCCAGGCATAAGTGCCCTGTTATCATTACATCATAATCTCTCATTTCAATTTCCCTAAATCGATAATATTCCAACTACTTTCAACAGCATCCATTAGTAACCATAAAAACCTACCTGTAAAAGCTAGCAAATGACCCGTGGGAATCACAATACCCTTACACATCAAATTGAAGTTCAATCGTCAAAATCTTTTTAGGAAGCAAGCTGATATTTTTGAGTGCATTTTTGACAAACGGCAAATCCTCTTGCCTTTCTTCGTTCAGATTACATATCCAGGCTGCGACAATTGAACTTTCGCCAAATAACACATCTGTATCCTGGGCACTGTCTGTTGGGTTGTAGAGGCGAACAATAAAGTTATCTGAATCAACCGCCTTCTTTATTGCCGAGAAACGCACCTGGGTATTTGAGATTTCGAAGAACGATGACTTCTCTCCGGACAATTTGTTACTAGGGGTTTTATTGCCAGTCACCTGCACCGCTAAACAAGGAGCGTTAAACTTATCCGCCTCCAGGGGAATATTAGCCGCACTCCAAGTGCCTGTATGGGGAATGATAGAAAAACGATACTTATGTAATCCCAGAGATTGCCCCCCCTTTTGCGATGGAAAATGCGAACCCGCCCTGCCGCCGGTACAAATCCAATTCTCAACACATCTGAGCAATGACAATGCCACGGTACGCTTATCATCTTCAAACGCTTCATATTCGGTAAACGAATCATTAACAAAAGCCAGGCCAACTTGAGAATCATTTATGTCAATAAATGCGTTTTGAGGCTGCGTCGCCATGTCAGGCCAAACACTATGGTCCGTTGGGCCTTGCGGATGAATGCTTCTGCAATCAACATTAAAATGACCTCCAGAATAAACATTCTCAGCGGCGGTAATTCCTGTCGGGAATATCGCTTTAAGATAGTGGTCCTGATGTCCATTTTGAACCTCTACAGCAACATCAAGTTTCCTTTGGCACCTCTTAAGGGTCAGAGAGGTCCGAATAACCATCGGTGCTGTTTTGTTTGATCTCTCATCGGTGTGTCGATCACCTTCGATCGGCAACGGGAAGTCAATCTCACTAACCAATGTCGCCTGTAGAGGCCCTGCGTTTTCACTCCAAATAACCGCCTGAGAACCCAGCGTATTGATACACCTATCACACATTGGCCTTTGGTTAATCCAGTAGTTTCCATGCTCACCTCGGTCCTCATAGAAATTCAGGTCATCATATGTCCTGCCGGTTTCCTTATCCAATATCGAATAGGTGCCGTTCGGATTCATCCGAACTTTAAGGAATTCATTTTCCAAACAATTGTGCCCGCTAAGAACACTCGAAGTGAGCGATTGAGAATCCGACCATTGGTCAGCCGTTTCTCGGTAATCTTCAATATCCTTCACTTGGAAAATCTTATAGCCCCCGGCGGGGATCACCCCTGTATCAAAGAAGAGTCTGTGCCTTTCTGTCTGATAGGGGAAAACCCGTGTATGGATCTCGGCAACACAGTAATTAACATCTTCTCTGCCCACCCACTGAGTCCCCATCGGTTTGCACTGGCCATCCAAAATAATCAGGCCTTTGGGGAACCCCTCAAAATAGATCCTTTTGGGGTCCCCCGGAATCGTAACCCATGCCTCTATGACTTCACTGCGTTCATAGGGCAAGGGATTGAATACGACAATAAAAGTCTGATCTTCCGGATATAGTGAAAGGTCGATATTTTTGATTATATTTTTGACCGATGCATGTGAGACAACATCGGCGAGTTCTATCACCTGCGCCAACCTGTACTCAACATCTTTTACACTCTTGTCCTGCATCACCCCATTAATAGAATCATGGGGATGTGACTTGAGCATATAATCCCATGCGATGTCAAGGAATGCGTACTGGGGGTCTTCTTTAAGCATAATCGAATAGGCCGCCAGCGGCTCAGAACGACGAATGAGTCTGTTTTGTGCCTTCTTATTAATCTGCTTAAGATACAATCTGGTGGTGAGCGCATTCCCTGTCAGCTCCGTCACCGGGCCATCACGCAGTTCACCTTTGACAACCTGCAGATCCTTCTTATTAATTTTTTCTTTGAACACCTTAAGGTAATCATGAATCGTTTCATGCCGCCAGAGCCGTCCCTCTAAATCGGTTTCATTCAACTTGGCAATCATGGCCTGCATTGACTCTTGCGCAGCAGTGTAATCACAACCATTCATCATCAGTCTGTCAGATTCCAGGACACTCTCATCCATCGTCGACCAGACATCCTCAATCATGTCCTGAGACAAAAATTCAACCACTGGCCGCGGTTGTTTCTCAAGAAAAAAGTGGTCCTGCTCAATCTCTTCAGGAGCTGTAAAATGATATAATGTCCCGATCGAAGAAGTGTATTCCCAATCGTCCGATTCATATTCAATTCCGTATAACATCGGCAAATGAATTTTAAAGTAAAAATTCTGCCTGCCCCAACCACCAAATCGGGTTGTCACGACCTCAGATCCATCAGGGGATTGCCAGACAAATTCGGACTTCGGGGCCCTTTCCTTATTGACCCTCTTTCCAACCATCACGGTGTCTATACCAAAACCTTTGTAAATTTGAGGCAACTGGCCTGTTTGCCCCCACCCAAAAGGTGTATAACCAACATCAAAAACCTTCCCCAGTTTCTCTGATTCACGGACACCTTTCAGGAGATTCCTAACCAGACACTCGCCATCAATCGGATATTCGTCAGGCAAGGTATACCAAGGACCAATTTGCAATTTCCCTTCCTTGATCAAACCACAAACTGTCTTTTTCATGTGTGGCTTAATTTCAAGATAGTCAAGGATCGGTACCACCTGACCATCTAATAAAAAGCCCGGATAGGTTCCATCGCTCAGCAACTTCACCAACTCATCCATAAACTCAATGAGATACCATCTGGTTTGCCAAATTGGATAACGCCATTCTCGATCCCAATGCGTGTGAGAAACGATGTGGCCAATTTTTTTGGAAGACTCTTTTGAATGCATAATAATCCCAATGACCCCATAAAATTATATTATTGACGCCTGCGTCAAAAGTCAAAAAATGCCAAAAACAGTGGCGTTTTTTGCCCATTATCACCGTTTTTTGTCGGCGATTCAGACTTTTGGCGAGCGCATCATTATTGTCCGAGACAAAGAAAAAATAGGCGCCAACCGTTGGCACCCTCTTCATATCGCAACTCAACAAAGAACCAGAAAAGATGACTTGTCTTATTTTACGATTTTGTAAATACCATTGTCAAGTCGTTTTTGTCAATTTGGCGAGTTTTCTCATTAGCCTGGATAAATTGCAACAATTTTAAACCTACAATCCCCTGTTCAGGAGGACGAAAAACCTTGACAAAACCAAGTTATTTAGCCCGAAATCACTATATACACTTTTTTTGAACAGAGATGATTTGTTTTCTTATTTAGCTTGACTCCCATATTCCATTTTGTTAAACTTGAAATTTGTAATATCAAATTAGACCATGGAGTACTCAGTGCGAGCAATTACAACGCCAAGAAAGACCAAACACAAGGCAATATATGATGATATATTTCATAAAATCAGTTCCGGTGTCTATAAACCCGGTGACAAAATCCCAACAGAAATCGAACTGGTAGATTCTTTCAATACCTCCAGGCCCACTGTTTCCAGGGCCTTGCGTGATCTGGAAAGCATTGGACTTATCTATCGAATACAGGGTTCCGGTTCTTTTATTTCTAAGAAACCAGCGTTAGAAAACCTCACATTGGGCCTACTTACAGCAAGAGATGCGATTAATCCGGTCTGTCCCCAAGGGCCCACGATTTTCAGCCAGATAATCCCCCAAATATCAAGATTTGCAAGTCAAAGCAATATGGCCCTTATCTTAGGAAATTCCCCCCCCTTGAACCAAAAGACACTGAGCACAGAAACAACAAAGATATGTGATGATTTTATAAAAAGGGGTGTCAAAGGTATATTTTTCCTCCCTTTTGAAACAACTGAAGAACCCCTTTCGCTCAACGAAATGATCACGGAAAAACTTGCCGCGGCTAATATACAAATCATACTTCTGGACAGAGACATCTATGATGTAACTTCCAAAAGAAGTAGATTTGACATAGTAGGACTAGACAATACCAGAGCTTCTTACACACTCACCCAACACCTTATTGAACATGGGTGCAAGAATATATGTATCTTGTCAGATGAATCCCACAACAGTGTCATCAATGACAGAATACAAGGTTACCAGAAAGCAATGTCTGACAATAACCTGCCCAGCACTCCTACAAAACTGGTTAGATTCAGCGAGGGAAAGATTGACGAGGCAAGGTCTAAACTTTTACCTCTGAATTTTGATGGCATTGTTTGTGTCAATGATGCCATTGCCGCAAAAGTGATGAATCTCTACACAGGGACAGGCGCTGAAATCCCACAGAAAATCAAAATCGTAGGCTTTGATGACCTTCCACTGGCAGCACATCTCAATCCGCCTTTAACGACGATTCACCAGCCCGTTAATGCCCTGGCGGAAGAAGCTGTTAGAGCAATGTTGAATCGCATTGAAAACCCGACAGACCCTGCCAAGGACATTAGAATACACGGGGAGATGGTTATCAGGCAGTCCTGTGGGTGCGGGGCATTACAGTAGAAAAAGGACTCTATCTTGGCAATCATTAATCTTGAACAATTAAAATGGACCTTGAGTGGCTGGCGTCCATTCGCCTGGAAACTTTCTTTTTCAATGGAAACCGGTTGTCATATTATTCCGGATCTTGGACCGATCAATATTAAATTGCCGTCTTCTGTCCAGGCGGCATTGTTACATGAAGGCATCATTCCGGATTGGAATGTTGGTTTGAATTCTCGGGAATGTGAATGGGTGGAGCACCGCCATTGGGAGTTTTCCGCTGTACTCGATGCCGGGCTAATCAGCAAAAGCGAACATGTCTGTATGAAAGCTCAAGGCCTTGATTATTCCGGTTGGATCTATGTCGACAAGGAGCAGGTTTGTAAATTTCACGGCACTTTAATAGAACATTGCTTTGATCTGACCAAGTTTGTCGATGATGGCAAAGAGCATTGTCTTCGAATTATTTTTGAAGAACCACCCCGGGAGCAGGGACAGATCGGATACACATCACATTCACATTTCATGAAGCCACGATTCAACTACAGTTGGGATTGGTGCCCACGTTTTGTTCCTATTGGAATATGGGGAACGCTTAAAATTGAGCATGGCCGCTCATTAAATTTCGAACTCAAGGATATTCGGGCAGAGCTTGAAGAGGACAACTTGACCGCTCAATTATCTTTGGCGGTTGATATTAGCCGTGATCCCCCTGACGATGAACTGGAATTGGTCGCGGTCCTAACCGATGGCCAAGAGCAAGTTGGGTGTGTTCGCCAATGTGTCAAGGACGCCGGTGAGTACACATTAGACTTCAATTCTCTTACGGTTGAGCCGTGGTGGCCCAATATGATGGGCCCTACAAAACTATATAAATTGGAGGTTTTTGCCCTCAATAACGGCCAGGCGATTCGGTCTCAAAGCCGAAAGATCGGTTTCAAGCGGATCAAATGGTTTCCGTGTCTGGGTGCTCCAACTAACGCGAAACCGTGGAAATGTGAAGTCAACGGCACAGCGGTTTTCCTGCAGGGTATCAACTGGACACCGCTGAATGCCAATTATATTGATACGCCCTTTGAGCAATATGAAGAGGTTGTTTCTTTGTATCGCGACATGGGCTGCAATATTTTCCGAGTCTGGGCCGGCGCCATAATCGAAAAGGAAGATTTCTATCGGCTTTGCGATGAACAGGGTATTTTAATCTGGCAGGAGTTCCCATTGTCTTCCTCCGGAATAGAAAATTATCCTCCCGAGGAGGAAACGGTTATTTCGGAGTTGGCAACGATAGCAAAATCTTATGTCAATCGCCTAAAATCGCATGCTTCTTTACTGCTCTGGTCCGGCGGAAATGAGCTTACAGAAAAAGATGCGGCCATCACTCCGATCCACGAAAACCATCCCTGCATCGTTGCGATGCGAAATGTGGTTGAAGAATTTGACGCCGGCAGGCGGTTTGTTGAGACATCGCCTTCTGGCCCCTGTTTTCTGGCAACCCCGGCTGATTACGGCAAAGGACTCCACCATGATGTTCACGGCCCCTGGGGCTTTAGTGAAGTGGGTGAATTTTCTATGAGAAATCTGGATTCCTGGCGTACATATTGGATGGAGGACGACTCCTTATTGCGTTCGGAAGTTGGCATGCCTGGAGCGGCGAATCTTGAAACCATCCAAAAATATGATGATGGAATGGCTTGGCCACCGGAAGGTGAATATTGGAACCATACTGCTATGTGGTGGACTCAGTGGAATCAGTATAAAACAATTTTGCAGGATGAGAATGAGCAACAAGCCCTATTAGAGTATGTACATCTGACTCAAAAACAGCAGGCGGACGCCTATGAAGTTGCTGCGGTTTGTTGCAAGAAGAGGTTCCCTGAATGTGGCGGTTTTATTATCTGGATGGGCCACGACAGTTTTCCGTGTCCGGCCAATAATTCTGTAATTGATTATGACCGAAAACCGAAACCTGCTTACTATGCCTTGAAAAATGTTTTTAGAAATGACGACAAAACTTCCTTAAACAAAATTATATAAAATGGACGCTGCTATATTTCAGTGAAATAAATATTGCTACAGCTAATAGAAATGTCAAAAGAAAAAAAGTTACCTTGAAATTACTCACTCAAAAATGGAGCTGACATGCGTTATCTAGGTGGTTTGGATTACACCGTTATCGTGGTTTATTTTGCTTTCCTGGTTGGCTTGGGCCTTTATCTCCAAAAAAAAGCATCCGCAAGCGTGGAAGATTATTTTCTGGGTGGACGGCAGTTGCCATGGTGGGCCTTGGGAATATCCGGCATGGCCAGTTTTCTGGATATTACCGGAACGATGATTATTGTATCATTTTTGTATATGCTCGGGCCAAGAGGTTTGTTTATTGAGTTTCGGGGGGGGGCGGTTCTTATCCTTTCCGTTATGCTGTTGTGGACGGGAAAATGGCACAGGCGTTCGCAGTGCATAACAAACGCCGAGTGGATGATTTACAGATTCGGCAACGGTTTTGGTGGAAACTTTGCCAGAATCGTCGGGGCGATCGCAGCCATCATAGGCACTCTGGGGATGCTGGCCTATCTTGTAAAGGGAGTCGGATTATTCCTTTCAATGTTCCTCCCGTATTCGCCCTTGACATGTTCGCTTGTGCTGATAAGTATTGCTACGATTTATACAATGATGTCAGGTTTTTATGGCGTCGTTTACACGGACATTTTCCAGTCAGGTATTATACTTATAGCTGTGGTTGTTATATCTGCCATGGCCATCGTTAAAATACCAAACGCCGAAAGTCTGTCCTCTCTCGCCTTTGAAGTAACGGGGCAAAGTGACTGGACGAGTTCATCCTGTAGCTGGTACACACCAATGCCGGAAAGCTATGGGGCCTATCGCCATCTGATGATGTTTGCCATCTTTTATCTTTTGAGAAATATTTTTGGCGGTATGGGTATGGGCGGTGAGCCGAAATACTTCGGTGCCAAAAATGACAGGGAATGTGGAACACTGACTTTTCTGTGGACATGGCTGATGATGTTTCGCTGGCCAATGATGATCGCATTTGCAGTCCTGGGCCTTTATCTGGTTAAGGATTTATTTCCCGATCAATCCGTTTTGTCTCAGGCGGTCACACTGATTAAAACCAATCTGGGCCAGATAGATAAAAGCCGATGGGGCGATACGCTTTCCGGGATCATGCACCATCCAGAAAACTATCCGGAGCAGTTAATCGTAGGCCTCAAAAGTTTATTCGGACAGGATTGGCAAACTAAACTACACCTTCTGAGTTTTGAGGGCACGGTTAATTCGGAGCGTATTTTACCAGCCGTCATCCTTTTTAATGTCCCCCTGGGGTTCAGAGGTCTGATACTGGTTGCGTTAATTGCCGCTTCCATGTCAACCTTTGACTCAACGGTTAATATGACAATAGGTTTCTTCACGCGCGATATATATCAGGGCTACCTTCGCCGTAAAGCAACGAATAAAGAGCTTATCTATGTCAGTTGGGCCTTTGGCATTGCGTTGGTTTCGGTAGGATTTTTGTTTGGTTATACCGTAAGAAGCATCAATGATATCTGGGACTGGTTTATTATGGCCCTTGGCGGTGGATTACTGGTACCGCTCTTCCTAAGATTCTATTGGTGGCGTTTCAATGGCGGTGGTTTTGCAATAGGCACTGCCGCAGGTATTACCGGCGCTATTCTACAGCGAATATTTTTTCCGGATATGGATTCGAGACTACAGTTTGTTATCATGGTCCTTATTGGCATGGCCGGTTCGATTATTGGGACATTTATCACCGGTCCAACGGATCGTAAGGTGTTGGAAAACTTCTACAGAACAACGCGTCCCTTTGGCTTCTGGAAACCATTGATCGGGATTCTTGACCCTGAGGTTCGTGTCACAATGCTTAAAGAACATCGTAATGATATGCTTGCACTGCCATTTACCTTAGCCTGGCAAATCGCATTGTTTATGTTACCGATGCAGTTAATCGTCAGGTCTTATCGTGCTGCGGTCGTCACTTCCGTGATATTTATTGTCGGGTTGATAGGGATGTATGTATTTTGGTACAGAAATCTGCCCGAAGAAAATTTCCCAGGTGATGTAGAACAGATAAGGGATAGTCAATAATGCTTTACAGCGGGTACTGATTAATCTTAGTGCTTGTGGATATACTTCTCTACTGAAAGTCGCGTTTTTAGTTTAAGGATAAGATTTAATGAAAAATATCATACTGATACTCGCCCTGTTTATAAATGCTTGTGCTTTTTCGGAAAAAAATGACATCTACATTTATGATTTGACTTATACACTTGGTATTGATCTCAAAGATGCCAAACAGGTCAATAATACATGGGACCATTGCCATGTCGTTTCTAGTTTACAAGGTATCGTAAACAGAGATCAGCCAAGATTGTATTTACGATATATAAATTCTCAAGATACGAATGTGAATATTGATGACTTCTGGCTCGACAAGTATAAAAACCAGTGGTTATGTGGAAGAAACATAACCAAAATCAGTTCTCTGAAAAAGCTTGTCGAAAAATTTCGTGATTCTATAAACGGTGTTGTTGTTTATGATCCAAATGTTCCGGCGACCAGTAATGTGGCTTCTACTGTGGCTGGCGTTAAAAATCTAATCGCCGTCAGATTTGATAAATCCCCGAAAAGTGCTTTTAATATCCTTACTCTGGAATTGGATCTGCCTGTTAAAGTGTGGTTAGTCAACCCTGATGGGGGTTCAAAGTTTACGGGGGGCGGCCTGATCCCGGACACGAATCGGTATTCCACCGGTTCAGCCAAATGTGATGCTTACCTGTGGATGAAGGCAAATTATATCGACAAGGGATTGTGCGATTGCACGAATGCCGGTTATTACATCGACTACTATTGGACCAAGCATCCTGCGGCAGTAATAGAAAATCATCATACGCTGACAAATCACGATTATTTTATCAGCCAAAAAGGCTTCTTTTTTGACCTAAGTCCATGGGCAGATGAACCCGCAACAGATGATCCGACACAACGGCCAGGCACTGATCGAAATGTTCTGGAAGAATTATTACTAAGCGCCTATCGACAAACCGAAGGCAAAAAAATGATCCATATCGGCGGATTCCCGCCTTGGGCATTTAAGTACACTGCACATGCGGGCAGCAGACACGGCGATGTGGACTCGGAATGGGAATACACAGCTATCATAAGTACCTACAATGGATTTCAGGATGCTGACGCCATTGGCTACGGCGCCATGGCAAACGCATCTTTCTGGCAGCATTTCCCGCTGAAAGACCAATACCCCCAGCAATGGGTCACGCATGAGGAACTCAGAAAACGCGGATACCTGACTGAGGATGGCAAGGTCGATTTTCAGGGTCGCGATTTCCTGATATTTTATGTTGGGGACTATGATTGTGCGGCATGGGTGTATCAGAAAACGCCAGCTATCTGGGACGATCCCAATAGGGGCAAGATTCCTTTGATGTGGTGCGTCAGCCCAATTATTGAAAAGCGCGCTCCAATGGCAATGGATTATATGCGAAGAACGGCGACACCCAATGACTATTTCGCAGCTTCCGATAACGGCGCAGGTTATTTAAATCCGAGCATGCTGCAATACTCCCAACACCATTCAAATCTAAGATCTCTTTCAAATTTGCCGGGCGGCCTTACCATCTGGCAGGAACATTGCGATAAATACTATAAAAAATGGGGACTTACAATTACAGGTTTTGTGATTGATGGCTTTGCAGGAGGGATGGGGAAGAAAGAACTGGATTGTTATGAAAAATTCAGTCCAAATGGCGTCGTTTGGCAAAAAGGAGCTATTTCCTATTTGCACAATAACCTGCCCGTTCTGAGAAGTGATTGGGACATTAATGATAAGGACCCCATTGAAGCCGCTAAAAAAGTCGTAAAGCGTGTCAATAAGCATCCGATACCCTTTCATTGGTTCCGCAATATTTTGCAAACTCCTTCCTGGTATGTAGAGGTTAATGAGAATATAAAGAAAATCAATCCCCAAATAAAACTGCTGGATGCGCCAACTTTTTTTGAATTGTACAGGATATATCTAAAAAATAATCCTGATGCGGCGAATGGCAAGTATGGCTATTTTGAATCATTGTGGTAAATTTTCACGGTTGAATTCTAACTAAAAGTATATAGTGAAAAGGAATGAAACATGAAAAAACCAACACTGGTATATGTTTTTTTAATTTCAACCATATTTGTGACATCCGGTTGTTCAAAATCCATAAGTTACACCGATGTCCTGAATCGTCTTATTGATCTTGAGCATCTTTCAACAGTTCC
>JAGGWF010000026.1 GCA_021157685.1 Planctomycetota bacterium
AAGTTTCACCCTAAAAGGGCAGCTTACTTGTGTTTCCACAAGGGCATCCAAGCATGTCAAACCTGGGTAGGGTTCTTCGCGTTGCTTCGAATTAAGCCACATGCTCCACCGCTTGTGTGAGCCCCCGTCAATTCCTTTGAGTTTTAGCCTTGCGGCCGTACTTCCCAGGCGGTCTACTTAACACTTTAGCTTCGGCTGTGCTGGCGTCAGAACCACCACAACCTAGTAGGCATCGTTTACAGCGTGGACTACCGGGGTATCTAATCCCGTTCGCTCCCCACGCTTTCGTGTCTCAGCGTCAGGACAAGCCCAGTGCACCGTTTTCACCACTGGCGTTCCTCTTGATATCTACGCATTCCACCGCTCCACCAAGAGTTCCACACACCCCTACTTGACTCAAGATATACAGTTTGCCAGGCAATTCCTCGGTTAAGCCGAGGGATTTCACCTGACACTTGTATATCCGCCTACGCGCCCTTTAAGCCCAGTGATTTCGAATAACGCTTGCCACCTTCGTATTACCGCGGCTGCTGGCACGAAGTTAGCCGTGACTTCTTCTGGGATTGATCAACCGTAGCTTTCTAATCCCTGAAAGTAGTTTACACTCCGAAAAGCTTCATCCTACACGCGGCATTGCTGGGTCAGGCTTTCGCCCATTGCCCAATATTCGTTACTGCAGCCCTCCGTGGAGGTCCGGGCAGTGTCTCAGTCCCGATGTGGCGGGTCAACCTCTCAGTCCCGCTACCCGTCGACGCCTTGGTGAGCCGTTACCTCACCAACAAGCTGATAGGGAATAGGCCACTCCCAGGCCGATAAATCTTTGGTCCCGTACATTAAACACAGGACATCATCCGGCATTACCTCACCTTTCGATGAGCTATTCCGGAGCCCGAGGTATGTTACCTATCCATTCCTCACCCTTTCGCCACTCACTATCAATCCGATTACTCTTCAAGATAGTTCGTTCGACTTGCATGTCTTAGCCATGCCGCCAGCGTTCATTCTGAGCCAGGATCAAACTCTTCAATTTATATTGTAGAATCCGTCTCGAAAGACGGTATCCTGACATTATTGGAATCAACTTAAAATCTCGCTCACGCAACGAGAAAACCAAATTGATCCATGCCGACCGAAGTCGGCGGTTATTCACACCAATTATTATGGTTTTTGGGAAAGACACCGGATTCTAAAATCGTGAATGAATCCGGGTTCCACGCCTCGTTGCTTTTAAGCAAATGGCACTAACTGTTAACTTGTCAAAGAACTTTCGGCTTACCAGATCTTTAAAGACCAGATCACCTTTTGAGAATTAAAAAACGGCCAAGTTTCACTTGCCCGCTCTCATCAACCCAAGAACATCAACATAATGGCTTTCTGGCTCTGCGTCAATTTAAATTTTATAAAATTTTAAAATTTTTTCACCGACATACTCGCTCACCGCCATTAAGCAACAAGAGGCGAAATATTACAGACTCCACCTTACGGATACAAGCACTATTTTCAAAGATTTTAAAAAATGCATCGCTTTCTCGTCCTCTCCCCAACCGCCAGAGAACTTTTGGCCCGCCAAAAGCTCTGCAACCTCTTTTGCATGCACAGGTTAAAGGCAACCAATGTCACAGTCGTCCTACCGGATAAAATTAACCTTGTCAGTGCCCCGCAAGTATCTTAGAATACTTTGAAGCGTATAAATTAAGGTCGCTCTAATCAATAATGTTGTTCAACAGTCAAGGATGGTTTCTAATGAATGCAAAAAAGTCTTTTGTTGCCGTTGTAATTTTTGTCTCTCTGCTTGGATCCAACTCAATCATTCACGCCGCAGTAAAGCTACCCGCTATATTCGGCGATCATATGGTCCTACAGCAGAAAAGCTCGGTCGCGGTTTGGGGATGGGCCGATCCGGGCGAAAAGGTTACGGTCAAGGGAAGCTGGCAATGGTTTTTAGGAAAGTCCGTCAAAGCCGATAAGGACGGCGTATGGAAGGTCTATTTGAAAACCCCGAAGGCCGGCAGAACTGTTTCGTTGAAAGTCAAAGGAAGCGACAATGAAATCGTCCTGAAAGATGTACTCGTTGGAGAAGTATGGATATGCTCGGGCCAGTCCAATATGCAGAGTACGATGGCGAGGTTCAAGACGGACCGCAGTAAAACAGACATCGAGAAAGCCGACTCCCCGGGAATTCGCTTGTTCACTGTAAAAAGTGTGTTCTCCACAACACCCAAAGAAGATGTCGAAGGAACCTGGGAAACCTGCACACCGAAAAGTGTTGTCAACTTTTCAGCGGTGGGTTATTATTTTGGCAAAAATCTGCAAGAGAAACTCAATGTTCCGATTGGGTTGATCTCCACCAACTGGGGCGGCACCAAAGCCGAAGCATGGACCAGTCGGGAAACAATTCAGCAGTTCGGACAGTTTGATGAAACAATGGGACTGCTTGCTAATCCCGCCAAAAGGAGCGCTGATTTTAAGATTCATCCGAATCAGCCGACAGTGCTTTACAATGCGATGATCGCTCCGCTGACTCCGATGCGGATTGCCGGGGCCATCTGGTACCAGGGCGAGTCAAACTGTTATGACCCGATTTTGTACCGGACGCTGTTTCCGGGGATGATCGAAGATTGGCGAAATCAATGGAACCAGGGAGATTTTCCGTTTTATTTCGTGCAGATCGCGCCATTCCAATATAGCCCCGACACAAACAGCCAGGCAATTCGCGAGGCACAAATGATGACATTGGACACGGCGGCAAATGTCGGAATGGCTGTAACCATGGATATCGCCGAGGAGAAGGATATCCACCCGCGAAACAAGCATGATGTGGGCGATCGGCTGGCACGCTGGGCACTCGCAAAGACCTACGGCAAAGAAAAGATTGTTTACTCCGGCCCGCTGTATAAGTCGATGAAAGTCGAAAGCGACAAGATTCGCCTTTCGTTCAGTTATACTGATGGCGGACTGGTCGCCAAAGACAGCCAGTTGGCAGATTTTTTGATTGCCGGGAAAGATAAAAAATTCATTCCCGCCAAAGCGGTCATTGACGGTAAAACGATTGTCATTTCCTGTGATACTGTCAAAGAACCCATCGCTGTCCGCTACGGCTGGAGCAACTGGGTCGACGGTTCGCTGTTCAACAAAGCGGGCCTGCCCGCCTCATCGTTTAGAACGGATGATTGGCCGTTAAAGTAAATAACGGCACAATGTTTAATCAAAAGTCGTCGGCAGGTCGGGATTGCGGTGGTGTTCGAAGAATTCGTGGAGTTCGTGAGACAAAGTTCTGCCCTTGGACAGGTTTTCGGGTAATTCGTCTTCTGCAAACCACGCCACTTCGCTGGTTTCATTGCTAATGGTTGCCTCGCCGCCGAGCAGTTCGCACAGGAAAAACAGTTTATAAATGCTGAACGGATACGACGGGGTATGCCCCTGGTGATCCCGATCATAGACGGCCAGCAGTTTGGTGGCTTTGACTTTGTAGCCAGATTCTTCCCAGACCTCGCGGGCAACATTATCCGATGGCGTCGAACCAGTATCGCACCATCCGCCGGGCAGCGTCCAGCCGCCATCGGCAATCTCCTTAACCATCAGGATTTTGTCATCTTTAAAGACCACACCCCGACTGTCGACCTTGGGCGTAGGGTATCCGGCGTCCTCCTGCAAAATACCAAGGGCCTGTATCGCATCCATATTGTCCGTATAATGCTCAAAAACGCGAGCCACAATCCGCTCAATGTCCTCATGACGCTTGCGTTCATACTCATCTTTGGCAAAAAATTTGCCCGCCTGAGATATCGTCTTTAGCTGTTTGGCAATCTCGAACCAATCAAACTTCTCTTCTGTCATAATCGCTCTTCCTGCGTACTCATCCTATTGATCGTTTTTCTGTAATGCATCGACCCTTGACTTCGCTTCGGCGTAGTTCATTTCTCCCAAGCGGCTGATAACGGTTTCGCGATCGGGGTACATTATCCTGAATTGGGCACGGTAGGCGTCTTCGATCTCGACCGCCATTTGGTATTGCGCCAACGCAATTTTATTTCGGCCTAACTGTTTGGCAATGCCCGCCCGATCGTAGTGCAGCTTACCCGATCCGGGATACCGCTTGATCGCCTGCTGGATACTATCAAATGCCATTTGCAGGTATTTCTCTTTTTGTTCGCCCTCGGCCTGCTCGGCTAATAAAATCTCAATTTCACTGAGCAACCGCCACGGCTTAAAGTCTGCCGGATTTCGTTCGGCGGCGATATGGGCAAAATCAAACGCCTTTTCAAGAAAGCGTTTGTCTTTGTTGGGTTGCTGCTGGTAGACCTGTTTGAACATTCCTGCGGCCTGATAGGCCGTTTTAGACG
>JAGGWF010000037.1 GCA_021157685.1 Planctomycetota bacterium
ACCTCACCATGTTCCCCAAGCGTGGGCCGATAAGTACAAGGGCCAGTTCGACAAGGGCTGGGACAAGATTCGGCAGCAGACAACCCAACGCCAATTGAAGACAGGGGTTATTCCCACTGGTACGAAGCTGGCTCCGCGGCCAGACGACATTAAGGATTGGGATTCGCTCCCCGCAGCGAACCGTAAACTCTTTGCCCGCCAGGCAGAAGTCTTTGCGGGCTTCATGGAGCAGACGGATCACGAGGTCGGTCGTTTTGTTAAGGCCTTAGAGGAGATTGGTGAGATGGACAATACCCTGTTCATCTATATTGCCGGTGATAACGGCACCAGTGCCGAGGGCGGATTCGTCGGTATGTATAACGAGATGACTTACTTTAATGGGGTTACCGAAAAGGTGGAGGATTTGCTTCCGTTGATCGACGAGTGGGGCGGTCCCTACACCTTCCCGCACATGGCAAACGGCTGGGCCGTCGCTTTTGATGCGCCGTTTACATGGACAAAACAGGTTGCCTCGGACTTTGGCGGTACGCGGAACGGGATGGTGGTTCACTGGCCGAAAGGCATCAAGGATAGGGGCGGGTTGCGGACGCAGTTCTCGCATGTCATTGACATTGCCCCCACTATTCTGGAGGCGGCGACTCTGCCCGAACCCAAGAGCGTCAACGGAACGCCGCAGACGCCGATTGAGGGAACCAGCTTGCTTTACACCTTTGACGATGCCAAAGCGAAGGAGCGGCATACCACACAGTACTTTGAGATGTTTGGTAACCGGGCCGTCTATCACGACGGCTGGTTGGCTCGCACCATTCACCGGGCGCCATGGCAGACCGGCAAACAGAAGCCGCTTGAGTCCGACACCTGGGATCTCTACAATGTCCACGAGGATTTCAGTCTCACCCGGAATCTGGCTGGAGAACAGCCCAAAAAGCTGAAGAAGATGCAGGCCTTGTTTATGAAAGAGGCAGAAAGATACAATGTATTACCCATTGATGACCGGACGATTGAACGCATGAATCCGGCTATTGCTGGACGCCCGGATTTGTTGGGTGGCCGCACCTCGCTTATACTTTACGACGGGATGGATGGGATGCTGGAAAACACCTTCATGAATGTGAAGAATCGCTCGAAGACGATCACAGCAGAAGTCAATATCCCCAAGGGAGGCGCTAATGGCGTACTCTTGGCTCAGGGCGGGCGTTTTGGCGGCTGGTGTCTCTATATGAAAGATGGCAAGCCGATCTATACCTACAACTACCTCGGACTTGAACGCTTTACCGTTGCATCGACCCAAGAGGTTCCTGCCGGGGCCGCTGCGGTCGTGCTGGATTTCGTTTACGATGGCGGCGGCATTGGCAAAGGCGGTATGGCGACACTCTCGGTCAACGGAAAGAAAGTGGCCGAAGGCCGGATCGAAAAGACGCAGCCCCTGGTCTTCTCTGCCGATGAGACAGCTGATGTGGGTCTCGACAATCAGACCCCGGTCGCCGAAGGCATCGGCATCGGACGCGATGAGACGCGCTTTACCGGAAAGATCCACAAAATCACCCTTGAGGTGAAGGATGTGAAGTAGGATGTGCCCGACCAAACTTAGGAGATGGAGTGGTTCCTCTGATGCGAGTGCAAAGCACTAAAGAAGCGCCCACCGATGCTTTTGTGACAGTCCAATATCGCGGATATTGGTTCTGGATTGACGATAAGGATTTTCAGTCCAAAAAGGTGTTTAGTTTTTTGATGTTTCTGTTTTCTCTGGCTGAGACCGGGACACCCCCGCAGGCACCCGTGTTGACGATTCCTGCCGGATAGGGAAATTGAAAAACAAAAATTTCATGTAATCTGAAAGGGAAAAACAATGAAAACAAGACAAATACTCACAGTGGTACTTATTGGGATGATGGTTTCGGTTGTCTGGGCCCAACCGCCCAAGATGAAAATGACCACCGAAATCCCGGAAACGATTACAACCCCGAATAAAGTCGAAACCCGAATCGGGACGCTCGAATTCTTTGACGGGATCCCTACCAAGAAGACGGCCGCAATGCTCTACGACAACCTCGACTTTCTTCGCGGCATGGAGACCTTTTTGAGCGGAATACCTGCCACTTCTATTGAAGGACTTCGGCTCGGTTTGGCGTCTCTCGGCGCGAAGAATTCGAACCAGGTCGTGATCTTTGATAAGTTGATGGACAGCAAACCCCTGTTTCTAACCGGTAACACCAGCACCGTTTACTGCGCACCCTTTCTCGACCTCAAGAAGGATGGTCCGACGGTGGTTGAGATTCCAGCTGGGGCCGGTCCGGGAACGGTTAACGACGCTTACTTCCGCTTCGTGATCGACATGGGCGCACCCGGCCCTGACCGGGGCAAAGGCGGCAAGTACCTGATCCTGCCGCCGGACTACAAGGGCGACCTCGAAGGTCCCATCGGTGGCAAGGAACAGATAGTCAACGGCCAGAAATATTTTGTCGCTAGGTCAACCAGCTATGTGAACTGGGTTGCTTTGCGTGGATTTCTCGTCGACGGAAAACCGGACGCAGCGACCAAGATGTGGAAGGAAGGCCTGAAAATCTATCCCCTCGCCAAGGCAGCCAATCCGCCCGCGATGGAATTTATCAGCGGCTCCGGTAAATCGTTTAACACGATACATGCCAATAATTTCGAGTTCTATGAAGAACTCCACACGGTCATCGAGCGTGAGCCGGTTGAGATGCTTGATCCCGAGCTGCGCGGACTCTTTGCATCCATCGGCATCCAGAAGGGCAAGCCTTTTGCCCCGGACGCCCGGATGAAGAAGATACTGACCGATGCGGTGGCGGTGGCCAATGCGACCGCACGTGCCACTCTCTGGTATGAGCGCAATGAAGCGGAATTCCTTTATGAAGGCAGCTACTGGAAGAGGGGGTACCCCGGCAACAACTATCAATTCCTCAAAGATGAGGGTATGGGTGGACGCAATTTCGATGCACGGACCCATTTCTATTATTTTGCGACCGTCAACACGCCTATGATGGCGATCAAGTTGATCGGCAAAGGCTCACAATACGCTTGGGGCTATCTGGACGCCAACGGTAACTACCTTGACGGCGGCAAAAACTACAAAATTAATATACCCAAGGATCCCCCTGCGGAGAAATTCTGGTCGATGTGCGTCTATGATCCGCAGACCCGTTCCATGCTACAGACCGACCAGCCCTTCCCAAGCAGGCAAAGCCAGCGCGACAAGATGATCGTCAACGACGACGGGTCGATCGATCTCTATTACGGCCCCGAGGCGCCTGCCGGTAAAGAAGCGAACTGGACCCAGACCGTTCCCGGCAAGGGTTGGTTTGCAATTTTACGCCTCTATAGCCCGACCGAGGCGTGGTACGACAAGACCTGGCGACCGGGTGAGATTGAATTGGTTAAGTAAATATTATTTTTGAAATGGAGAAAATCATGAAAAGAATGCTTTTGATCCTTTATTTGCTGGTGTTTGTCGCAGGCTGCACACGGTATTACCAGGTCACCAACCCTGAAACAGACCATGATTACTATACAAAAAATGTGGACCATAAGGGTAGTGGTGCGGTAAAGATCACCGACGAGAAGACTGGAGCGACAGTCGTACTGCAGTCGTCCGAAGTACGGAAGATTTCCAAAACGGAATTCGATCAGGGCCTGTATGCGAATTGATCCCGTATTCGGTTAAACGAACCGAAACAGCAGCATTCCCCTTGCGGATCCATCGCAGGGAGATGATTGGGCGGGGTCTTGCATCTGTCGCGTGCGCATCTTCGATCTCACTGAGTTGCGGTGCGAAGCGAGATGGTTGCCCGGCCGGATGGATCGGTCAGGCAGTAAAATATATGGATCTGCCGACGGCAGCAGCGTTGCTTGTCGACCGCCCGGATCTCATCGCCCCAAAGTGGATGGTAAGTTTCAATGTGTCCCCCGTGGTTAAAAATATCTTCGCCGAGTGGTTTAAGGATTGAGTGAGCTAAAACAAAATTTATCATAAAAAGATTGACATGGAATTCTACTACAGCGATACTGACAAAGATGTTTTGATTATCAAGGCCGACGGCGGTTTGAACTCTGATAATGCCGACCGGTTTGTCGATGAGTTAGCGGCCTTGATCGATACCGGCCAGAGCAAAATCG
Source organism: Planctomycetota bacterium (assembly GCA_021157685.1). Lineage (GTDB taxonomy): Bacteria > Planctomycetota > Phycisphaerae > Sedimentisphaerales > Anaerohalosphaeraceae > 4572-13. The sequence continues at coordinate 4,138 of JAGGWF010000037.1, forward strand.
TGGTGGATTGCTCCCGATTGGACACGATAACCAGCTATGGGTTGGGTGTACTGATCCGTCTTCACACCAAGCTTGCAAAAATCGGCGGCGATGTTAAACTGGCCTGTGTCAAAGGTATCATTGAGAAGGTATTTAAAATCACCCACCTCAATAGGATATTTGAGATGTACCCCGATGTCAGCCGGGCCTGTCTGATGTTTCGGCCCAAAGACGCCGAAGGGTAAAGGAGATAACCTAAAAGGGTGTCAAGTAGACACAGTTGACGACTGCCGGTGGTGGTTGTCAGACCGGCACGGTCAAGTTGCCCTTGCTGTTTCGAACCGATACCGATAAGCCATAGCTGCCCCGTGTAGACAATTTCCAGAAGGGTGGCGCAAATCCATGATTGGCCCACGCGGATATCTGGCGATCGGTTCATTCGAGTAAATCATCTTGCCATTGGCTTGAAAAGGGGGTATAAGCAAAGCTGACGAAATCTTTCAAAGGAGAGCCGTTTATGATGTCGCATCCGCTAACATTTCTGGTCGGGTATGTGCTGGTTACATTCATCCTGTCATTCGTCGCTATCGGTCCGCTGGTGGTTTTTGTATCGATGCTGTTTCGCCGCCGAATGGAAAAGCGGTATACCGAGGGCATTTATCTCGGCGCCTCGGCAACGGCCTTCGCCTTTATGATTCTGCATTACCTCCTGTACCTCCGCGGCTATGGCGTCACCAATGGGTCCCGCCTCTTCGGCGACCTCTTCTATCCGTCGCGATACTTTTGAGGAACAGCTTCCGGAGTTCGCATAACACGCTAAAGAAGATGAGTTTTGTTTGACAATTGTTCTGCTGCGCTGTAGAATCTGTTCCCGAACAGAAAGGGAACAGTTACAAAAGGAGACCTCTGTGGGTTATTTCCGTAAGCACTGGCGTGGTGAACTTTCACTAAGCATATCATTTTGGGTAAACTTTTGCTTGGTGAATATCATTCTAAACGCTGTCGCTACTGTCAATTCAAAAGGTGTTTTCAGCGATAACCCCGTTATCGTTGGACGCATCTCAACTATTTACATTATCACTTTTCTTATGTTGGTCACTCCCTGGCAGATTATTGGCTTGTGGCGGGCCGGGACGAACCATGTCCGGCAAAACCGCAGGTATTTCTGGTCCGTCATTGTAAAGACGATTCTTATCTTAGCACTGTTGATCCGTCTGGGGCAAACTGTTTATTACTGGCCAATGCACAGAGATACTTTCAAGATCGCTTTCTTAAAAGATAACATGCCTGACTACACGATGGAATTGCTTGATGACAATGCCATTCTTCATTTTGAAGGAGGGTTTCCCTTTGGAACCTCCAAAGAAGTTGAAAAGGTATTGGATGCGAATCCTGATATCGAAAAAGTCATTCTGGACAGTATGGGCGGGCGTATTTATGAGGCCCGAAGGATCGCGAACTTAATCCTTGAACGCCAACTCGACACCTGTACGGTTCAAGGGTGTTTTTCGGCGGCGACACTTCCGTTTGCTGCTGGTAAGAATCGTTTCTTGTGTGAGGGAGCGGCGTTGGGTTTTCATCGGTATTCGATACCGGAAAGCTCTTGGGATTATGATTTCCAGAAGGAATATCAAAAGGATTGGGCGTTTTATCAATCGCGCGGCGTTACGAAGGACTTTCAGGAGAAGATGTTCACCGCCGACCCGAACGATTTCTGGACACCAAGCGATCTGGAATTGTACAATGGCGGTATGATCCACGCAGTTCTGGGCCTGACCGATGTACTGCCGATGGAAGATGCGATTGTTTTTGGCTACGACACAAGCCGAAAATCATCAGAGATAGCTTCAGATGACATCACAGATGAACAAATGAAAAGGTGGATTCTGGGCTGTTCAAGTGTTTTGTGGGAGCGTAACCGGGATGGGTTTGACACACTGGCCGGTAAAGAACTAAACAAACTCAATATTGAAAGCCAGAAGGCCTCTATCTCTGAGTGGTGGGGGATTGAAGATCGAGAGAGCTTATTGAAATGTCTCTATGGGTTGACACAGCGCGGGGGCCATAACGATGACTTTATCCGTGATGGCCGACGCGTTTATAAAATGACTGATGAGGAATTAGAAGCGTTTCTCGAACAATACAAGTCGCGACCGCAAAAATGTAATGAGTATCGCATTGCCCACCAGTACTATCAGGCCCTTGGTGAGAAGGGTATCCTTGCCTGGGAGACGACCCGGTACATGTGCCTTTGCCGATGGGGGTACCTATGCGGTTGGCTGGATGAACAGACGGCGTGGGAACTGATGATTCCCATCGCTCGTCACCTCCAGCAGCAATTTGGTTCCTGGGAAGAGATGGGCCAAAACTACCTCATTGGCCGGCACTATTGGTCGCTCAAGCATTTTAAAGACGGCAAAGAACTTTACGATGAAGCACTTTGCCGTCTGCTCGAAATGCCGTCCAGTCCGTGGAACAAGTATCCGTGGAATCTGGATTTGAGCGGGGCGTATGAAGTTGTTCCAGCCCCTGTTCCACTGCAAGAGATGGCCGAAGGGCCGACTCCGGTCGCCATTGACCCAACGGATGGACCGGAACCGTTAATGCCGGCGATTGACATGCCGGTGTTGCCGGAACTTGTTTTTTCAAAGGTCAATACGCTTTCCGATCTCCAGAAAAACAGTCCCGTTTTGGTCGTGCCGGATGAGTACGAGACAATTCAGGCGGCCATTGATGCGGCCAAAGAGGGCGATACGATTTTTATCAAAGAGGGGGTCTATAGTGGGCATGTGTCAATGAAGAAGAAAAACGGGATTCGGATGGTTGGGCAAAATACATCAAAGGTTATATTACGCACCACCGATCCCAATAATTACAGTGTTCTGCATGTCGAAGACTGCCGCGATGTGGTCATTTCAGATCTGACGGTTTCTGAAACAATGAAGAATCTGGGGGATAGAAATAGCTCTGTAACGGTCCAGCATTCCGATTTCAAAATCCTCAACTGCCGTATTTCAAATACGCGCGGTAGCGGAATCGCATATTATTCTGCATCTAAGGGGGTAATTAAGAACACGCTGGTTGAGTTGTGTCATTCAGATGGGATATCACTATCAGAGACTGGAACTGATGTCACGCTATCCGATTGCTGTATTAGAGATAATAAAAAATCGGGCTTCAATGGCTACAAGGGTGCCAATGTCGTTATCCATAATACATTGCTCGAAAGAAACGAGAGTGGTCTTCTCATCTCACAACAAGGAACAGAGGCAACACTGACTCACTGCGTTATCCGCGAAAATGCTAAGGACGGCTTGACTGTATGGAACCAGGGCCGGGTTCGTGTTACTGATACGGTGCTTGAATCCAATAATCGCACGGGGATTTATGTATTGGATGAACGGACGCATGTGGACTGTGTCCATTCGTATGTTCTTAATAATGCGTTGGGGATATTCGTTGAAAAAAAAGCTTCAGCAGACATTTCAAAGAGCGTCTGTTATGAGAATCGCAAGTGGGGTTTTTTCGTTGGATCTGGTGCCCGCGGGACAATTGAAAACAATGATATCAGAAAAAACACTTTAAGCGGCATTGCTGTGGGTGGAAAGGGCACCCATGTCCTCCTTAAGAACAATCAATGTATTGAAAATGGCAAAGCCGGGATTCGCGTTTACGATGGTGCATCAGCAGAAGTGAAGGATAGCATCTGTCAAAATAATAAACAAATCGGAATTGAAGTTTTTGAAAAAGGCAGTCAGGCAGAAGTCAATGGCAATACATGTTCGGGAAATCATAAGTCCGGAATTCGCATCAGTGATGGTGCATCCGCGAAACTGACAGATAATATATGCCAAAACAACAAGCAGAATGGCATTGATGTTTATCGGAACGGCGCGTCTGCGATTCTCAAAAATAATCACTGTCTTTGGAATGGACATCATGGGATTTTGTTTTCAGATAGTGCCATCGGTGTCGCAGAGAATTGTCTTTGTGAAGAAAATATTCGATCCGGCATTTTTGTTTTGAATAAGGGAACTCAGGCGGACCTGATAAATAACCAATGCTCTGCCAATAAATACAACGGCATTGTGATTTCCGATGGCGCTGGGCCTGATGTGAATCTGACGGGAAACACCTGTCTGGGGAATTATCCCTCTGGAATACTCATAGATGAGGGAGCAACGGGGCAGGTCAGCCATAATACTTGTCGCTATAACCCTTGGGCCGGCATTGCGATCAAGGGCGACCAAACGAATCCGTCTGTTACCGAGAACACATTCGATAATAACGGCACATGGGGCATTCTTCTCTGGGCCGGAGCTGACCCAAATCTCAGCAGCAACACAACTCAAAATAATGGTATAGACGGCCTGATGAAAAGGGAGTGAAAATTATTACTCCCGGTTCTATTCGGCCTTTTCAATATTAATATTAGGCTAAGTGCGGAGTCTATTACCCGCCGCAGAGGCTGGGATAAATCGCTTTCAGATCGAGCGGATCGCCGGTTTCGGTTTGCAGCGTCAGAAGTTTGGCGAACAGTTTTTTCTTGAGGGCGTCATATTTCTTGTCGCCTGCCAGGTCGCTCATCTCACCGGGGTCTTTTTTCAGATTATACAGCAGCACTTTTTTGATCTCAGGATACAGGATCATCTTATAGTCACCTTCGATGACCATCCGCTGCAAATTCATATACCCCCCATAGATCGCGTCATACGCTCCGCCCTTACCCTGCATGGCGCCCAGCAAGCTCTTGAACTGCACCTGTGGCCCAATGTTCGCCCCCGCCAACTCCAATGCCGTCGGCATAATATCCTGCAGATACACCGGCGACTCGACCGTACCGTGTTCAATCCCCGGGCCGGTGATCATCAGCGGCACGCGCATACTGTGATCGTACATATTCTGCTTTCCGAACAGCCCGTGATGGCCCAGTGCCAGCCCGTGATCAGCCGTAAAGAAGACGAAGGTATTCTTATCCAGGCCCCGCTCTTCAAGCGTGTCCAGAATCCGTCCCACCTGCCTGTCCATATGCGTGATCAGTGCATAGTACTCCTGCCGATGCACTTTCACGGCGTACTCAGTCCGGGGGAAGGGCCCCAGCTTTTCGTCCCGCAATTCTTTTGAACAACCCATGGCATCTTTATATGGGTACTCCGGCAAAAAGTTTTCGGGCACTTTTACCGTCTCAAGCGGATATTTATCTACGAATTTTTTGGGTGATTGCCGTGGGTCATGCGGTGCGTTAAACGCCAGATACATAAAGAACGGATTTTTCTTTTGGGCGGCCTGATGGATGAACCCAACCCCGTCATCGCCCAGCACCTCACTCCAGTGCTTGCCGCCTTCCCAGAATCCGCCAAGGGAGGTGTCCCAGGGTTTCCACGCATCGTCCTTGCCTTCGTGTGGACGGTTATACGCTTGCGGAACCGTTTTGGGCATACCGGGCCGCACATGGCGGGTCACATCAAACAGCTCATTGACATTTGTTTTGATATGCCACTTGCCGCTAAAATAAGTGTCGTAGCCGGCCTGTTTCATATATTGCGACCAGAACCGCCCCTGCGTTTTCTCTTCGTTGAGTGTTTTTTCGACGCCATTGGCATTCCACAGAAACCGCCCGGTATTTAGCATCGTCCGGCTGGCTACGCATACCGCCCCTCCCCATGCCCCCTGGTTGTACGCATGGGTAAAGGTCACGCCTTTTTCAACCAGTTTGTCCAGATTCGGGGTTTCGACCTCGCTGCCGAATGCATGGATCGCTTCAAAGGTTTGGTCATCGGCAAAGAGAAACAGGATATTGGGACGGTCCTTCGGCTTGTTGCTAAACAGTACCTGGGCCGAACAACCAGCCACCGACAGGGATGCGGCGAAGGCACCGGATAATTTCATAAAATTTCGACGGTTCATTTTGTCACGATTTATAACCATGGTAACAAACACCTTTCTATCCCGTGACGGCTCAAAATCAAGTTGTTCTTCTTTTCCGTTTAATATCTTGGATTGTTGTCTTTGGGTGGAAACTGTTTTAGGGCGGCCTTAAATTTTCGAAGCGATGCTTTTGCTTTCGGATTTTCAGAATTGAGAATGTTGACACCATCCTTTTCCTCAGGATCCGCTTTCAGGTCAATAAGCTTTTCGATTTTACCGTTTGTATCCACATAGACCTTATACGACTTGTCGCGAAGAACTCGGTCCCGATAGATTTCTTTGTTCTTTCCCTCAGAGGGCTCGCTAACCTTTCTCGGGTACACACATGGCTGGCCACCCATTGCCATGATCCATTGGCGCGAGGAATCTTTTGTCGTTCCCGATAAAAGTCCTGCAAACGATTGACCGTCATAGATATATTGACTCGGCAGTTTGGCTCCGGCCAGTTCCGCCAGTGTTGGCAGAAGGTCCGTCACATCAACCAGTGCATCGGTTTCGATCCCCTGCGGGACCATCCCGGGACCTTTTACGATCAGCGGCATACACACTCCAAGTTCATGCGTTTGGCCCTTACGAAGACGACCGTTATCGGTTATAAAGATCAAGATCGTGTTATCAGCAATTCCAGCTTTGTTGACGGAGGCTTCGATCTTGCCAATCAGATGATCGATGTATTCATGCGTTGAAAGCCCAAGAGGGTGCTTTTCCAATGGATTGTGTTGCAGCACCATTGGGTAATAGATAAACATCGGATCATTCTTATGCCGCTTGATAAAATCAGTGACAAAAGAAGTAAATATGTCAGGGCCGTACTGTCCCTTGTATGTTTTGCTTCCGTCTTTGGTATGAATATAGGGATCCCAATAACGACGATCACTTAGCGGATTGTTGGATTCACCACCGGTCCACATACAATGTTCATCAAAGCCGCATTCATTCAGGATGGCCGGTTCTCTCCTGAAATCACTAATCTGCCACTTTCCGGCAATACAGGTTTTGTACCCGGCCGACTTGATCACATTGCCAAGGCAGGGATTGGTGTCGGGATTGAATCCTTTTAAATTCCAGCGGGGTACATCGTAATGATTGACCCATCCGTTACGGAAAGGATATTGACCGGTTAAAAGAGCAACACGCGTCGGTGTACATTGCGGCATCACATAAAAATTATTGAATTTCATCCCTTGATGGGCCAGTCGATCCAGTGTTGGAGTCGGGCTTGTTTGCGAAGAATTGTAGCAACCGACGCCTTCCTTGCCCATATCATCGACCATGCACAGGATAATATTCGGCTTGCGGGCCTTTCCGGCTGTTCTTATATTTGAACGACAAGCCCCGGTCAAACCGGCAACGCCGATCAATTTCATAAAGTCCCTTCGGTTGATGCGGTAGTTACTCATAATCTTCTCCATGATTACTTTTGGAGCAGGATTCAATCCACTCCTCGAGTGTTTTTTTCGTGGAAGCGATGATCTTCGGATGCGCCGCGGCGATATCTGTCGTCTCATACGGATCGTCGATCAGGTCATACAGCTCGTATGTTTTGCCTTTATCAGCACTGTAGAGCTTGTAGCGGTTATCCGTCAGCGAACGCTGCCTTTGGGATTGAAAGCCGATCGGAGCAGGGCGTTGGTCCATTTTTCCATTGATTAAAGGAACCAAGCTGATGCCGTCAATGGGTTCCGGCCCGCCGGTGCGCCGATACCCAAGAATATCCATCGTGGTCGGGAAATAATCACTGGTGCTGCAGGGCATCTGGGTTATCTGGTGGGATTTAATCTGCCCCGGCCATTCCAATAGCCCCGGCACTCGCACACCGCCCTCATAGAGACTGCGTTTGCGTGCTTTGAATCCGCCCGTTGTTCCGGGCGTTCCCACTTCCGGCCCGTTGTCGCTGGTAAACCACAGCAGGGTATTCTCTGCGGCGCCAAGGCGTTGCAGTTCTTTTCGAAGCCGTCCCATTTGTTCATCCATCGCGGTGATACAGCCGTAGTACGCCTGTTTTTCCTCTGGCAAATCCGGATACATTGCCTTGTACTTTGGTCCCGCAACGATGGGCTTATGTGGCGTATGAAACCAGACGACAGCCAGAAAAGGCGTTTGTTGCTTAACAGCGTTCCGAATGAACCCAATGGCATTATCCATAATGACCCGTGAATCATCGCCTTTCAGTTCAGGGCTGTCGGGGTCAACGAAGGATCCGTCCTGCTTCCAGTAATGGGTTCCGTAAAATGTTGCTGTGCCGGGTTCACGCATGGGATTCCATGTCGGCACCTTGGCTTCGGTTGAACAGCACACATCAAAGCCGTTTTTCCATGGCGGCGAGTACTCTTTTGTTGACTTAGGGCCGCCGCGGTTGGAGTCTTTGACTTCTGTTGTGAGTGTTCCCAGGTGCCACTTTCCAAAATGTCCCGTTCGATAGTTCAATGGCTTGAGGGCTTCAGCAATCGTAATTTCCTCCGGTTCCATGCGTCCCATATTGGCAAACAGGACGCCATAGCGGTAGGGGTGCCTGCCCGTGATCGCACTGCCGCGTGTGGGTGAGCAAACCGGAGCCCCGGAATAAAAGCGGCCAAACTGAAGACTGTTTGCCGCCATCGCATCAAGGTGCGGGGTCTTGACCGGTGAACTTGTGCCGTGATAGCCAACATCCCCCCAACCCAGATCGTCACACATACAAAGGATGATATTGGGACGGTTCTGCCGCTTGCCACTAAATAATACGGGGTCCGAACAACCGTCGACTATTAACCCGGCGGCAAAAAGGCCCGATAATTTCAGGAAATTGCGGCGAGAACAATATTGGCTCATTATGGGAATCCTCGATAAATCTTTTGCGGCCATTCTATCTTATAGAGAGTGGATGTCAAGTGACGCATCAATCCTATCTGCCGGACCGGTTTAGGACTTGTACAAGAAATTAGGTTTTGCTTTTGGGTGAAACAGGGGGGCTATCCGTCGCGATATTTTTTAAGGAACTGCTTCCGGAATCCGAACACTGTAATTCTTTATTTAACAATCGGTTATGCAGAAAAGTGAGAACGGGCAGCTATTTTGTAAATCCCGTTATTTTGTTTAAAAAATCAGTGTCAATCTGCGTCAATCAGTGTCAAAATTGGTTGCTCACTCTGTGGACTCATCTTTTTCGCGTCTTTTGCACTTAACTTTAATTTCGTGTTCATTCGTGTTTTCGATGAATTCATAACTCAAAACTCATAATTCAAAATTTCCTGCTGCGACGGGTGGCACGGTCAAGCTGTGCTTGGCCGTGGGGCTTCGCAAAAAAGCCTGTGTTTTGTCTTGACAATGGGCAGGGGTCTATTTAGAGTTGCTCGAAATTGTCTTCTGATTAGAGAGTATGGTATGGACCCGGAAAAAACATCCGAACCTGTTATGCAAACTGAAAACATTCAACCTCTCAGAGATCAGTCTGTTTCAGTTCCAAGTCCAATGAAACGGCAAAGACTTTCTTCGCTGGATGCTTTGCGCGGCTTCGACATGTTTTGGATTACCGGCGGAAAGCCCTTGATGGTTGCTGTTGCCGCCTACTGCGCGACATCGTTCCCTTGGCTGCAGGAAAAGGTTATCCCCCAACTGACCCATGTCAGTTGGCATGGGTTTGTATTTGAGGATTTGATTTTTCCGCTTTTTATCTTTCTTGCGGGCGTATCGGTTAGTTTTTCCATCTCATCTAAAATTAAAAAAAATACCCCCCCAAAAAGGATGGTATTTCAAGCCGCCAAACGCGGCTTGCTGTTGATTCTGCTGGGCTGTATCTATAATGGCATGCTCAATTTTCCGGGTTGGGGTAACATTCGTTACGGTTCGGTCTTAGCTCATATTGGGATTGCTTATTTCTTTGCAGCGGTCATCTATATATTTTCCGATTTGCGTCACCGTGCAGTCTGGACCGCAGGAATCCTGTTGGGTTATTATGCCGCCTTGCGTTTTATCGCGATCCCAGGCGGAACCGCGGGCGATTTCACCATGGAGGGCAATGTCGCCAGTTATATTGATCGGTTTTTCCTTCCTGGAAGATTGTACAAAGGTGTGCATGACCCCGAAGGCATCTTTAATGCGATCCCGGCTGTTGCAAGTTGTCTTCTGGGGACATTGACGGGCGATTTTATTCGCCTCAAAAAAACACACGAATTCAAGAAAGCCGGCACTATGTTCATCGCCGGCCTTGCAGCCTTATTTCTGGCCAAACTCTGGCACTCTGGATTTCATTTTTATGGCAATTTCTTCAACCCATTTTTTATTCCAGTCAGCGAAGATATCATCGGCAACACACTCAGTTTTCCGATTAACAAAAACCTTTGGACCAGTTCATTCGTTCTGCACACGGCCGGTTGGTCATTACTGCTGTTTAGCGGGTTTTATTTTTTTATTGATAGTTTAAAGCTCCGGTGGACGGCTTTTTTCTTTATCGTCATCGGGATGAATTCCATCGCGATTTATATGGCTCAAAACCTGATCAATTTCAACTCAATCAAAGACACTATCTTCGGAGGTTTTATTAACGGGTGTCCTCCTGAATACCAGGCCATTGTTAGCGCCATATGCTTTATCCTCACATGGTGGGGTATTTTACTGTTTTGTTACCGTAAAAAAATATTCCTTAAGGTGTAACTGACGCCACTATATAGAACCCACGATTGAGTTTTTCCATTGATACGCAGTCCCTAAGTCGCTTTAAGGGTACCTTTAAAGCGAAAAGGCGCAATTTTACTCGCGGGAATGGTTCACCCTCAAGGGTGTAATATTAACAGAGACAAACGAAGCTGATTATGAATATAACTAAAAATATCGTATTCGATACCGTAATCAAAACAGGGCTTATCATCGCGTTCATTTTTTGCATGGGCTTTGTCATGGTAAAGTATGGTCAATTTTCCTCCCGGGGCCCGGTCGTTCAGAGCGACAGCGAGGGTCTGATTGTGCTTAAAGCAGCCGATGCTGAGATTGTCGGACCGGGCCGGGCCCGGCTCGAAAATTATGCCGGACAACAGGACATTGGCTTCTGGGACAGCACTTCTCAGTTTCTAAAACTCCGCCTGAAAACTAAAACCGGCGGCTTTTATCAGGTAGAAATGAAATATTCATTGCCGGCTGGCCAAAAAACAAAATTCCGGATTGATGTCGAAGACCGGAAGCTTGAGTGTCTTATTGATGGATCCGGCGACTGGGACCATTGGCAGCAAAAAACGCTTGGCCGAATCAAATTTGATACCGATGAAACATATGTTCTTTTCGTCAAACCCGCAGATACCTTTGGCAGCAAAGGCGTCATGAACTTCTGCTGGCTCAAATTAACACCGATTCAAAACTAATTGTTGCCTGTATCCCATCATCCCAAGCGGGACAGGTCCTGGGTACTACAGCACGATTTGAGATTGTATTACCGGCTGCAACTTATTGGTTACTAAGGGACGGCGCATAAATAAATGCTTTATTTATCGCTCAGATTTGCATTAGATTCAATCGCAATCGATTGAGTGAAACCGCAGGCACAGCTATTCTACGTCGAGGATTTTGCGATTGAGATTCGGTTGAAGATGATGTGAAGATGAGATGAGAAATGAATCGTTTATTTATACGCGGTTCCTTAGTTCTCGCTCATCAGTTCTTCCAGTGTCGGCCCCATGGCCTCGGCCCAGACCTGATAGCCCTTGGGCGTCAGGTGCAGCAGGTCGAACATAATCTCCCGTGTCAGAATTCCTTCATCATCGAGGAACGCCTTGTTGATACTCAGGAAATGAATCATCTTTCCATCGGCCAGCTGCTCAATCAGTTTGTTGGCCCGGTCGTTCTTGGCCCATTGAGAGTTATAGGTTCCATTGACTGTTTTGCTTTTTCGTTGTTCGGCCGAGCCCCGCGGGAAGATCGCCAGGACCAGCACCTTCGTTTGCGGCAGCTTGGTCCGCAGGGTACACACGACCGTCTCGACGCCTTGGGCGATCTGTTCGGCGGTGTTATAGTCGCCGGGCGAATTATTGGTCCCGATCATGACCACCGCCAGCTTGGGGCTGATGCCGTCGACATTACCGTTTTCCAGACGCCACAGAACATGTTCAGTCCGGTCCCCGCTGATGCCGGCATTGACCGGTTTCCATTGCCCAAAGCGTTCGTTCCACAAGGCGCCCTGGCCTTCCCATGCATGGGTGATCGAGTCACCGACAAACAGCAGCTCGGTATCCCCCGGTTTAACCCACTCATTGATCATCGCATGCCGCTTATTCCACCACTTTTCCGGCCGCGGTACCGGCTGGACGGCCGGGTTGGTCGATCCGGCCCGTTGATCAGCGACCTGACTGCAGGTTAATTGCGACCCATTGCATCCTGCGACGGACAGGCCGATGACGCCCATGAGGGCGATTGCCAGGACACTTTTCTGCAATGGCTTCATAACGGTTTCCTTTTTGGTTTCAGATTCAAAAAATAGTTTTCAGCCGTATTACTGGCCATCGCTGTTCATCAGTTTTTCCAGTGTCGGCATCATGGCCTCGGCCCAGATTTGATAGCCCTTAGCCCGCGGATGCAGCAAATCGGGCATGACCTCCCGCGTTAGGACCCCCTCGTCGTTGAGGAACGCCGGGTTAATATCCAGATAGTAGACCCTCTTTCCGTCGGCCAGTTGCGAGGCGAGTTCACAGGACCGATCATTCTTGGCCCATTGCGGATTATAGGTGGCGTCCTGTGTTTTGTCTTTTCTTTGTTCGGCATTTCCTCGCGGGAAGGTTGCCAGAAGCAGCACTTTGGTATCCGGCAGTTCAGTCCGTAATGTGCAGATAATCGCTTCAATCCCTTCGGCGATCTGCTCAGCGGTATAGTGGTAGGAATTATTGGTCCCGATCATCACCACGGCAACTTTGGGACTGATGCCGTCGATAGTGCCGTTTTCCAGACGCCACAGGACATGTTCGGTTCGGTCCCCGCCGATGCCGGCGTTGACAGGATTCCATTGGCCGAAGGAGGCGTTCCACAATTCTGGCTGGCTTTCCCAGCCATAGGTGATCGAATCACCAACAAACAGCAGATCGACATTGCCCTGTTTCATCCGTTCATTGATCATCTCATGGCGTTTTTGCCACTTCTCATGCGGCGGAATCGGCTGAATGGCTTTATTGGTTGATACAGCCAGTTGATCAGTGACTTGGCTGCAAGTCAGTTGCGACCCGTTACATCCTGCGACGGACAGGCCGATGATAACCACGAGGGCGATTGCCAAGACGGTTTTCTGTAGTTGTTTCATAAGTGTTTCCTTTCGGCCTCAGAGTTACTGGCCATCGCCGTTCATCAGTTTTTTCAGTGTCGGCATCATGGCTTCGGCCCAGATTTGATAGCCCTTAGCTTGCGGATGCAGCAAATCGGGCATGACCTCTCGCGTTAGGACCCCCTCGTCGTTGAGGAACGCCTGATTAATATCCAGATAGCAGATCATCTTTCCGTCGGCCAGCTGCGAGGCGAGTTCGCAGGAGCGATCATTCTTGGCCCATTGCGGATTATAGGTGGCGTCCTGTGTTTTGTCAGCCCTTTGTTTGGCGTCCCCGCGTGGGAAGGTCGCCAGAAGCAGCACTTTGGTATTCGGCAATTCAGTCCGTAATGTGCAGATAATCGCTTCAATCCCTTCGGCGATCTGCTCAGCGGTATAATCGTTGCGGTTGGAATTATTGGTACCGATCATCACCACAGCCACCTTGGGATTGATCCCGTCGATAGTGCCATTTTCCAGACGCCATAGAACATGTTGGGTTCTGTCCCCGCTGATGCCGGCGTTGACCGGATTCCATTGGCCGAAGGAGGCGTTCCATAATTCTGGCTGGCTTTGCCAACTATGGGTGATCGAATCACCCACAAACAGCAGGCCGACATTGCCCTGTTTCACCCGTTCATTGATCATCTCATGGCGTTTTTGCCACCTCTCATGCGGCGGCGCCGGTTTGACGGCCGAGTTGGTCGATTCGGTCAGCTGATCAGTGATTTGGCTGCAGGTTAGTTTTGTGCAGTTGCAGCAGCCCGCGATGGACAGGGCGATGACGGTGGTGAGGGTGAGGGGCAAGAGGATTTTTTGTAACTGTTTCATCGGTGTTTCCTTTCTAGTTTTCTGGTTTACAGGTATTTTCTTTTGAGGTCCTATTGTAATTTTGTTCAACTGTGGGTCAAGGATATAATTAGAGGCCAATCGAATCAAGGTGTTTAGCCAGTTGCTCGGGGTTTTCAAAGCGGATGGCACCCATCCCGACGGCGCGGGCGCCTTCGACATTCGCCTGGAGGTCGTCAATAAACAGACAATGCCGCGGATCCGTTGCGACATTCTCTGCAGCGGCAAGGTAGATTGCCGCATCCGGTTTCATCACACCGACCTCATAGCTAACGGTCGGATTTTTAATCTGATTGATCCACGGCCATTTAGTTCGAATATAATCCAGATGGAGCGGATCGGTGTCGGATAGCAGTCCGACCGGAACTTTTTTACAGACTCTTCCGACGAGTTCTTCCATACCCTCCATCGTATAAAAGATATCACACCAAAGCGCCTTAAATGCCTGAAAATTCATATCGAGGTGGTAGGTGTTACGAACTCGATGGTGAAAGTCTTCAGGACTTAATCGGCCGCAGTTAAATGACACCATTATTGGATTATTCAGAAATCGATGTTCCGGTTTCTGGATATCATCCGCTTTAAAATTTTTGAACAGTTTTTCTTTCAGCGGCTCACTATCCATATTGACCAGAACCCGCCCCAGGTCAAAGATGACCGCCCGAATATCATTGAGTTTATCCGTCATTGATGATTTTCCTTTCAGGTTATCCCCGCAGCCAGTGAATCAGTTTTGTATAAAAATCTTTCCTCGCCGCTTTTTCCAGCCACGGATAATGTCCGCAGCGGCCCCATGCGTGATACTCCAGTTGCGGCAGATAGGGCTTGAGGCAATCGCGGATCATTGGTCCCGGATGCGGGTCGTCATCGCCGTGCAGCATCAGTACCGGCGCTTGAATTGTCGTAAACGCCTGCGGATAAACGCCCGCGGCCTGCAATCGCAGCATATCGTTCCAGGTCTGTTCGTGTGCGGCCGCATCGCATCGGCACAGACAGTTTTCGCTCTTGACCAAATCCACCGAGTCGAGCCGTTGATACAATCCTCCGCGTATCGCCAGCCGTACATTCGGATTCGGATATTTCTCCTCCAACTCTTCGATATGCTGTCGAAACGCTTCGTCCATCCGTTCATCGTACACGGCTTCGAGGCGTTTTCGTGAGGCCGGATCAAAGGAACCGCAACTAATCACTGCCAGCGCCCCAACGCTGTCAGGATACCCCGCGGCGTATGCCAGCGCCAGCATCGCCCCCCACGAATGCCCCGCCAGAAGTGGTTTATCGCCGCCGCAGTATTTTACGATGATCTCCTGTAAATCCTGCACATGCCGTGCCACCGTCAGCGCCTCCGCACTGCCGCGTCGCTGAAAGGGTTCCAGCACGCGAAAGTGTTTCGCCAGCTTCATCGCAACCGGTTTCATGTACCCCGGTGTCGCCGGCCCCCCGTGCAGCAGGATCACCCACGGCCCCGATGATCCGTATTGACGGACCTTGATTATTTTTGCGTTCTTTGTCACAGCGGATATCTTAGATCTTTCACGCCGCTTGTCAACGGTTTAGGGGCTGCGTATAAATAAACGGTTCATTTATCGCTCAGATTTGCATTAGATTCAGTCGCAATCGATTACAGTGAAACCGCAGGCATAGCTATTCTATGTCGAGGATTTCGCGATTGAGATTCGG
>JAGGWF010000269.1 GCA_021157685.1 Planctomycetota bacterium
CAAAAACGGTGTTCGAGAATCCTTTGATATGTAAAATACACGAAAAAGACCTAAAACCGTGGGTCTGTAACAAAGAGAAAATCGATTTTTGAGTCAAAAAAGCATTTTTGATCCCGTGAACGGTTACCTTAATCTAAACAAATTCAAAATGACAATGACAAAAACTCAAAACACCTGATGAACAGAAACGGCTGTTTTCGTTTTGAAAATTAGGATTTTGGTCATTCGATATTGTTTAGAATTTCGGATTTAGTACTTCGGATTTCAGCGTGATTTTGTAATAAATCGCGCTGTAGTATTAGTTCTTGGTTGTTTTTGAAAAATCTGTGTCAATCAGTGAAATCTGTGACTCGTCTTTCGTTTTTTATTTTCATGTTCATTCGTAATACAATCTTGCATTTCCTTGTTTTTTATGCGTCATTTTTTAATTCCGCTGTTGTAAGACTTTATTTAATAAATGGTTATATAAAGAAAGGCAAGTGGTTAACTTTGGCGGCTTTTGCTTCTTTTGCGACCCTTGCGTTAGCTCTTTTCTTTTAAAAATCTGTGTAAATCCGCGAAATCTGCGGTTTCTTTCTTTTGGTTGCTCACTCGACCGCCCAAGTGTATTTCGTGGTTATAAAATCCGTGGACAAGTGAGAGTGTTTAGGGGATCTCGTATGCCAGACAAAATCATTGATTTCCATACGCACGCATTTCCGGATGCATTGGCTGAGCGTGCGATAACACAATTGCTTTCGGAAACGGATGAGGTTCGCTCTTTTCTGGATGGGAAGCTCTCTTCGCTAATCGCTTCGATGGATGCCAATGGTGTTGAGACAAGCGTTGTTTGCAGTATTGCCACTAAACCCTCACAGTTTGACCCGATTTTGCAGTGGTCTCAGCAGATTGCTTCGGACCGAATTATTCCCCTTGCATCGGTACACCCGCAGGATCCCGCCGCCGTGGAGCATATTCATCAGATCGCACAAGCCGGTTTAAAGGGCGTCAAAATGCACCCGTACTACCAGGACTTCTATCTGGATGACCCGAATCTGTACCCGCTGTTTGAAGCAATCCAGGCCGAAGGGTTGCTGCTGACGATGCACACGGGCTATGACTTCGCTTTTGAACGCATTGACAGGGCCTCGCCAAAGCAAATATCCGATGTCGTGCAGCGGTTTCCTGAAATGAAACTGGTAGCAACACATTTAGGTGCCTGGCAGCAGTGGGATGATGTTGAGCGTTATCTGCTCGGTGAGCCCATTTATATGGAAACCTCCTTTTCGGTGGAATATCTGGGTCCTGAGCGGGTCAGACGGATGCTTTTGAGTCACCCGCCGGAATACATCCTTTTTGGAACAGATTCCCCGTGGACGGATCAGGGTGCAACGATTTCGTCCCATAAAAACATCGATTTGCCCGAAGAAATCCAGAAAAAATACTTTTTTGAAAATTCCTCGCAAATTCTTGGTTTGAGGCAATAAAAGGCGGCTTCATGTCCATTTCAGTGCTTTCTCTTGTTTTATTGTGAAAAAGTACACTATATTTCTGTCAATCGCCGATAAAAAGATGGAAAATTGTTCGAACTTTTGCTTGAATGACTGAATAGTTGAAGTTTCGATGTGTAGAAACATTAGAGGCGTCGGACGAATAAAACTGGCATTGAAAGGGAGTTATCATGCTTGGAATTGAGGATAAAGGAGTTGTAGCAGCATATCTATTGTGCATTGCAAGTACCATTCTCTGTGTCGTCTATGGGTTGGTCAACTGGAACAAGGGTGCCGAAGACATCCAGCCAGATGATGTCAAATGGACAGCAGAGGAAAAAAAGGTCGAGGAAGAACTATAGTTTCTATCTCTAAAATGGAGTTCCTGTTTTAACCAGGGAGGATTGTTATGTTAGCACAAGCTGTAGGTATTAAAGAGATTATTGTTGTTTTAGTGTATTTGCTTGTCGTGGCGTACCTCGGTTTCTTGGGGTGGAAGCAAACCAAGAGCGCGACGGACTACCTGATTGCGGGTCGTGGCGTGCATCCATTTGTGATGGCGATGAGTTACGGAGCCACATTTATTTCCACCAGTGCGATCGTTGGTTTTGGGGGTGTAGCAGGCATGTTCGGCATGAGTCTGCTTTGGCTGACATTTTTAAACATTTTTGTGGGTGTTTTCATCGCCTTTGTCTTTCTGGGCGGTCCCACCCGTCGCATGGGGCATCAGTTAAATGCGCATACGTTCCCGGAGCTTCTGGCCAATCGGTTTGAATGCAAGTTCTTGCAGGTATTTTCGGGCGTAATTATTTTTCTGTTTATCCCGTTGTACGCCGCGGCCGTGCTCATCGGAGGATGCGCTTTCATCGCTTCGCAATTTGGTATCAGCTATGAAGTCGCGTTGCTTGTTTTCAGTGTTATTATCGCCGCCTATGTGGTCATGGGTGGCTTAAAGGGTGTGATGTATTCTGATGCGCTGCAGGGAACGATCATGTTCGCCGGGATGCTGATTCTGCTCATTTGGACCTACAAGATGCTGGGCGGGGTAACGGCGGCGCATGAGGCGTTGACGGAGGCCGGCAAGGGTCCCTCCCTGTTTGGCGGGATCGGATTTAAGGGATGGACTGCAATGCCCGAGTTTGGCTGGGGGGCTGCAGAGTCGTCTAAAGGCCCGAATCCAGCAGGATACAATCTTTGGTGGATCGTTATCAGCACCATTACGCTGGGCGTGGGCATTGGCGTTTTGGCTCAGCCGCAATTAGCGGTTCGTTTTATGACCGTCAAGAGCAAGAAAGAATTAAATCGAGCGGTGTTGGTTGGCGGTGTCTTTATTCTGGTGATGACCGGCGTGGCCTTTACGGTTGGCTCGCTCAGTAATGTATTCTTCCTGCAGAAGGAAGTGGTCCAAGGGAAATTGATGAGTGTTACCGGCGTGGGCAAAACTCCTGCGGAATTCTCCTGGGTGGTTGCCAAAAAGGAGAAAGATATTAATGTCAAGCCGGACGGCAGACGGGTCAATCCGGCCATTGGTCCGGATGAGAAGTCACTTCCCTGTATTCTTCTTCATATCGATACGCTGGGTGAGGGTGAGGCGGATACGCACCTGATTTATAAGGGCTATGGAGGAGCGGCGGCGATTACACCGGCCGCTGTCATCGAAGGATTGGCTGTTGGCGACGATCCAACCCCCCTGATTGGTCAAAATATCAGCGTTCAGCCCAAAGCAACGGCCTATCTGCGTGCGATCGTAAAATATACAGCAACTGATAGCGATGGAAATGATCGCATCGTTTATGAATGCCAGACCAGCAAGATCATTCCGACTTACATCCGGGGTGCGATGCCCAAGTGGTTTGGCTTGATTTTCCTGGTAACGCTTTTAGCGGCGGCGATGAGTACACTGTCCAGCCAGTTTCATACCGTTGGAACCAGTATCGGTCGTGATGTCTATGAGCAGATTATCGGCCGGCATAATCGGAGCATCGGGGCTACCCGGATTGGGATTATTCTTGGGATCGTCGTGGCGGTTTCATTCAGTTATTATATGCGGAGCGGGTATATTATTGCCCGGGCGACGGCGATTTTCTTTGGCCTGTGCGGCGCCGCCTTTTTACCGGCGTTTATCGGTGGATTGTTCTTCAAACGAATGACAAAGAGTGCCGCGGTTTCCTCGGTGATCATCGGCTTTTTGGTGTCGATGTTCTGGCTGGTTTTCATTAAAGACAAAGAGGCGCGGGCGCTGGGCATTTGTTACTCGTTATTTGAGAAACATTCACTGCTTCTCGATAAGCCGAACTGGTCGGTCGTGGACCCGGTGGTCATTGCGCTTCCGATATCGATTCTTGTGGCGATTGTCGTCAGCTTGATGACGAAGCCGCTCTCACAAGAGCATCTCGACAAGTGTTTCAATAAGTAAGGGTGGGCTATGCCCGCGCGGTTTTTTAAACTCCAAAGGGGTGACAGTATATTAGCCGGGCGGCGTGAGCCCCCGGAAAGAATGTGGATATACCCAAAAGCCCCGAAGGGACGAAAGATGTAAGTCGCAGCTTGTAGCGTGCAGTTTTTTTAGTTTTAAGTGGTTAAAAACTCTGAGAACTCTGTGTTCTCTGTGGTAAAGAGGTAGTCGTAGTTTTTTATTAGTTCATAGTAGCTTATTAAAAATCTGTGTAAATCCGTGAAATCTGCGGTTTCTTTCTTTTTGGTTGCTCACTCGACCGCCCCAAGTATTTCGTGGTTATAAAACTCTGAGAACTCTGTGTTCTCTGTGGCAAAAAAGTACAAAAGGTAACAATTTTTAAGGAGAACAAATGATGGCAGGG
>JAGGWF010000144.1 GCA_021157685.1 Planctomycetota bacterium
CCGCTAACCGCTAACCGCTAACTGCTAACTGCTAACTGCTAACTGCTAACTGCTAACTGCTAACTGCTAACTGCTAACTGCATTGTGAACAAGATGTTATGCTGTGTTTGATGAGACGAGCCGTTTGGCTTTTCAGGAAAACCAGAAAAATATCTTGCCAGTTGCATGGCAATCTGGTAAGATTTAACTCCGGTAGAGAGTGTAATGTGAACAAAATTCAAAGGGTCTGACATGATTGGTGTTCTGAAAGAAATAATAGCGGACTTGCAGGAATTGAAATTTGAAACCGGAGTTCAGCGGCACTTAAAGGTCAAGGCGATTTCCGGAAAGGCGACCATATGCATAGGCGTTCGGCGAGGCGGAAAATCAACTTTTATGTTTCAACTTATGCAGCAGCTGCTGGATAACGGTGTGCCGCGACAAAACATTCTCTACTTAAATTTCTTTGATGACCGCCTTCATAAGTTGCAGCAGGAGGGACTTGGCTTGATTTTAGAGGCCTATTACTCTCTGTATCCCGAGAAAAAAAACGCAGAAAAACTCTACTGCTTTTTTGACGAGATTCAGGCGATCCCAAACTGGGAACCTTTCGTTGACCGGCTCATACGCACTGAAGATTGCCAGATATACATTACCGGTTCTTCAGCAAGGATGCTTTCTAAAGAGATTGCAACGCAAATGAGAGGCCGCGCCTTGTCGTGGGAAATGTTCCCGTTTACCTTTAAGGAATATCTTGATTACAAAGGGATTGAATATGCCAGTCCGTTATCGACGAAAAAACGCTTACTGATTCAAAAAGCATTTGAACACTATTGGCAGGTCGGCGGTTTTCCCGAAGTTGCGAACCTCCAAAAGCACTTAAGGGTTAAGATTCATCAGGAGTACTTTCAGGCGATTTTGTTTCGCGATTTAGTTGAGCGTTACGATATCTCGCATCCAAAGGCATTGTTGGATTTAGCCCATTGGCTGGTGGATAATACCGCATCGTTATATTCAATCAACAGTTTAACGGGTTATCTGAAGTCATTGGGCCACAGGGTGCCTAAGTCTGCGGTTTCAGATTATTTGGAATGGTTCGAAGATGCCTATTTTCTTTTTACGACTCGGATTTTTGATGCATCCCTGGCACGAGCCAATACCAATCCTAAGAAGATATATTGCATTGACCATTCACTGGTTACCTCTGTTGCTTCGGGTATTTTAGTCAATTCAGGGCATTTGCTGGAAAATCTTGTCTTTACGGCACTGCGGCGGATCGGCCAGCATATTTATTACTATAAAACAAAAGCCGGTCGTGAAGTTGATTTCATTGTCCAAAAGTCAGACCGCAGCAGAATGCTGGTTCAGGTTTGTGAGTCAATGGCCCGGGCCCAAACTCGTAAGCGGGAAATAATATCTTTAACTGAAGCGATGGCTGAACTGAAGCTAAAATCCGGCACCATTGTAACCCGTAATGAAGAAGAACAAATAAAGGTTGATTCAGGACAAATCAGCGTTGTGCCGGCCTGGCGTTTTTTGTTAAATCTGCAGGAGTCGCAGGAATAAAAACAACTCATTATCCCTGCATTCTTTCCCCAAGCGTCCATCGTCAATCATCGGAGTTCGGGGTTCGTCGTTCGGGGTTAAAATAAGGAATGTAGGAATGTAGGAATGTGGTTTTTTAGTTTAAAATCCGCATCATCCGCGGTTTCTTTTTGTTCATTCGTGTAACGGCCCCCTCCAGGCAGCCGAATCCGTATGGACAGCTGCGCACAAAATTGATCGAGGGCGCTTCGGCGAAGTATTTTGTCGGACAGTTATTTCATCCACTTTTCAACTGGGCTTGCGAGAAATTCATCAAGGGTGATACCTTGTCCGCCAACTAATAACTGTCGTTTCACATCAAAAGCTTTACAGAACGCTTCCATTCCTTTCAGGGTATATTCCTTTTTGCCGCTTTTGACCTCGACGGCAACGACTGTTTTGCCGGACTCCAGAACAAAATCAACCTCCCGATTTCGGTTCAGCCAATAATAGACATTAATCCCTTTCCCTTTTGAATCATTGATCAGATGAGCACCCACTGCGGATTCTGTTAACCGTCCCCAATACTGACGATCCGTGATGGCTTCCTTATAAGAGAGACCCGATAACGCTGACATTAAGGCGGTATTGAAGGTAAGTAGTTTTGGGCTTGAACCTCTTTTTCGGTGTGTTTTTCCGGCATACTTTTCAAGCCCCGTGAGTAATCCGGCGCCACTTAATAAGTTAAGATAATGTGCAAGCGTTGTTGTATTCCCTGCATCCTGCAATTGTCCCACCATTTTCTGATAGGACAAAATCTGGCCGGAATAGTCGCAGCCAAGATGAAACAATCGTCGCAATAAAGCGGGCTTATCGACGCGGTTCATCAGCAGAATATCTCTGGAGAGGGTTGTTTCAATCAGTGAATCCAGGATATAGTTCGTCCATCGTTGTTGGTTTTTTGTTAGTTTGACAGCACCCGGATACCCTCCAAAGTAAACATATTGATCGAGTGTTATATCGAAGCAATCCCGCATTTCAGAAAATGACCAGTGCATCACCGGCAGGGTCTCAAATCGACCGGCAAGACTTTCGGTTAATCCCTGCTGCATCAGCAAAGGAGAGGAACCCAAAAGAATCACCTTCAGATTTGTTTTCTTTGCGGTGTCTTCATCCCAGAGCCGTTTGACTGTTTCTGACCAGCCCGATACTTTTTGAACTTCATCGATGATCAGCAGGGCGGTTGTTTTTTTTTCTTCAGAAATTTTAATCCTTGCAATATCCCACTGCTGATTTAACCAGGATCTGTCCTGAAGGGTGGGTTCATCGGCAGAGGCATAGTGAACAGGTATCCCGCAGCTATTCATGATCTGTCTTGCCAGTGTGGTTTTCCCCACCTGTCTGGGTCCGGCCAGGACTATAATGAAGTGCCGCTGCTCTTTGATGCGTTCTATGATTTTGTGGTAAAGGGGTCTTTTGTATTCTTTAATCACGAGACAGTTCCTTACAAATTACTCAATGTCCTGAGTAATTATACTCACATCTCGGGGTCAGCTTCAAGGGAAAACTTTCAAAAAACAGCGGTATCGTCGATTTTATAGGAAAAAGAGACTCCGCCCGAAGCGCATTGGCTGCGGTAAATCACCAGCCGCGACAGTAACAGCGGGCAACAGCCTGAAGTGCAAGCGCAGGGATCACGGACATAGAATATTGAATTGACAGCAAACAGACCCCCCTAAAAAAAAGGGCAACTGCCCGGCTTGTCACGGCCGCAGCGTAGCGACGCCGGAAGGGCGGAGGGGTCATCTTTTCAATCGTCCATCGACAATGGTCCATCCCCGCTAACCGCTAACTGATAACCCCCACATACTTGCATACTTACATCCCTGCATACTTACAGATTTCCCCAATCTCCAATCTCCAATCTCCAATCTCCAATCTCCAATCGTCCATCGTCAATCATCGGAGTTCGTGGTTTGGAGTTGGGATAAAATGACCTCATATCATTTCACGGCAAAGGCGTTGAGTTTGTCCAACCAGATACATCGGCAGTGATAATAACCTAAAGTGATGAGTTGGTTTTCCCACGACGCTGGTTTGTATATCAAGGACGGATGGCGTATCGGCATTAAATCGAATCGCGAAATCCCGTTTTTTTTCGGCCATGAAAACATGCAGAGATTTGAGCCTCCCGGTTTTACCGGCCTTCACTTCGACAGGAACAATTGTGGTCCCCGCCTGAACAAGAAAATCGACTTCAGCAGAGGTGTTTCGTTTTTGTCTCATCCAGCAGTATAAGTGTGGCTCTTCATAGCATTTCTTGCCATACAATAAATGCTGACCTATAAACTGTTCACAAACAGCTCCGGAATTGATAAGCATAATATCGCTTGCGTTATGAATGTCAGTGATGCTTAATCCGCAAACGCGACACAAAAGTCCAACATCAAGAAAAAGAATCTTTAAATAGCGTTCATTGATTTCTGCACCAAGGGGAATACCGTTCGCGTCGCTGTGGTGGATTCGGCGAATGATGCGGGCCAGTTCAAGCATATCGATCGCTTTAGCGAGTTCGCGGCTTTGTTCCTGGCGATCCAGATTCGTATATTTGAATTTTTGACCGACTAACAGGGGAAGTCGTGAAAACACTTTTTGTAAACGGCTGTGGTTCACTCTTTTTCCATATTTACTGAAATCATCGCGACAGGTGGCAAGGACACTTTCCTGAATTCTTTCTGCGGCAAGATAGGACCCTGACTCGACATACGCTTTGACCGCCGCCGGCATGCCCCCGATCACACAATAGTCTCGAAAATCTTCCATAAAGGCCGAATGAAGCAGAGAGAAGGATGTATCCGTTACAGCGAAATTTCGCAGGGCGTCAAGTCGTTTTTCTTTTCCCGCCGCCAGCAGATATTCATCGAAGGTCATCGGGCCAAGATGGAGATATTCAATGCGTCCAACGGGCATAGAAAAACAATGCTCTTCCAGTACGAAGTCCAGTAGTGAGCCGGCTGCGATAATGTGCAGCTGCGGCATTTGCTCATAGAAATATCGAAGCGATGCTAAAACCTCCGGAGCCGCTTGAATTTCATCAAGAAAAAGAAGTGTTCTGCCGGGCTTAATATCGGTCAATTGATCCGCTTCAAGCAGGGCGATGGTTTTCGATGGCGAATGCGTCTTAAAGTAACCCGCTGCTTTTGGATCTTCCTCGAAGTTGACTTCGACAATCGTGTCGAAATATGCATCTCCAAACATCCTTGCCAGGGAGGATTTCCCGACCTGCCGGGCTCCGCGAATCACCAGGGGCTTTCGATCCGGCTGTTCTTTCCAATCGTGCAAGAATTTCATGGCAAATCTGTACATGGTAATGCTCCTGTTATTGAACGGAATCACCTTACCCTGTATTATATGCATCAACAGCAGCAAATCAAGTGTTATTTCATGCCATTGTGATTATTTTACCATAATCACGCCCAATCGTCCATCGCCAATCGACAATCCTCCACTTGTCCCGGCACAGTAAAAACGAAACCGGACCGATACTCTCCGAAGTATATTTACTGAAAAGGGGGTTCGTTTCGTAATTTCGTGTTTTTGAGCTTAAAACAGCGTTTTTGTTTCCTACTATTTAGGCATAATAGACCTTTATTTTCTTATTGGCATTTAGGCCCCGCCTGTTTTATCCAAAGTTCTGGTTTTTAAGGGTCGCACAAATTTCAGGTTCAACTTTAAATTTGCACCCATACGACTTACGAAACACGCGAAACAAAAAACAATGTTTTTGTCAGGACGAAAGGAACAGGCAGGATGTTTTTCAATCGACAATCTACAATTGTCCATCGTCAATCCCTCCCTGTATATCTGTATACTTACTGGTTAACTGCTAACTTCCCGCCTTGAATAATATCATAAGACCGTTACGGGCAAAGCGGTGTTTTTGTTATCGAGAGGCGTCGCTTCTGAGGTCATGCATATCACGATTCCGTCACCGATTTTTCTGTTGAATTTTGATAATACAGAAAGATGTCTGATCCACTCTTTTTTTGGAGATCCGCCTTTTTTGATCTCAATAGGATAAAGTGTTTGATTTTGTTCAATAATCAGATCGATTTCCTTTTTATCCTTATCACGGTAATAGTATATCAACGGCTGGAATCCCTGATGCCAATAGCTTTTCAGGATTTCAGTGAAGACATAGGTTTCAAAAACGGCTCCCGCCATCGCTCCGGCCTCCAGTGTTTCCGGGGTTGCCCATTCCGTTAAGTAAGAACACAACCCGGTATCCAGAAAAAAGAGTTTCGGCGTTTTAACCAGTCGTTTGGTGATATTGCTGTGATACGGTTGCAGCAAAACAACTTGAAAACTTGCCTGTAAAATGGACAGCCATTTTTTGGCTGTGGGGACACTCACATCGGTATCATTCGCAATATCCGACAAATTTAACAGGTGCCCTGTTCTTGCTGCGCAAGCTCGGATGAATTTCAAAAAGGTGCGTTCATTGCCGACCTGAGTTAAATCCCTGACATCTCGCAGTAAGTAGGTTTGCAGGTATGAACTGTAATACAAATCTCTGTTTTTGGCCTCTCCCGCGATGAGTGCCGGAAAGTTTCCCTGCCAGATTTTCTTAAAGACCGATTTTAATACGGGTTTTTTAGCGAATGCGAGTCGTTTTTTTAATGGTTGCCGTTCAGGCAGGAAGGGGGGGGCATTCAGTTGAGTCTGTGTCCTTTCGCGTTCGGAAAACCCCAGCATATTTAAGATGCCGACGCGTCCGGCTAAAGTCTCTGTGATACCTTTCATCATAGTGAATTGTTGCGAGCCGGTCAGCCAGTATTCTCCTGGTTTATTTGATGCATCGACCGCCATTTTTATATAGGACATAAGATTGGGGGCATACTGTATCTCATCAATCAGCAGCGGCGATTCGTATCGTTTCATAAACAGTTCAGGGTCATCGTTGGCCAAAGACCGCGTTGCCGGATCATCGAGCGTTACATACCGCCTTGATTCATCACAAATATGCCTGAGGAAAGTTGTTTTGCCGACTTGCCGCGGGCCGGTCAGCAGCAAAACAGGAAATTGTCCTGAAGCGTCGAGCCAAACATTTTTTAAGGTTCTTTGATAATACACAGTTGCACCGTCTAATCTATCGGCCAATATAAACTCACACTTTAACATAGACGATCTTTTCTGTTTCGTCAACAGGTGTTTTCTCCGGATTGACAGGCCCGGCGGTTTTCCGTCGGGCCTTTTTTTTGTGGCACGGCCATCTTGGCCGTGATTTATGGGTTCCGAAACCCGTGCCGTATTAGTGTTCTTATGAAATCCGTATCATTCTGCGAATTCCGTGAACGAAAACTTGACCGTTTCGCCATAAACCACCTTTTTGGAACGGACTCAATCGTCAATTATTCGAGGTAATTGAAATAATATACCTGCATACTTGTATACTTACTGGTTAACTGCTAACTGCTAACTGCTAACTGCTAACTGCTAACTGCTATTCCACCAGATACGGCTTTTCCGCGATTTCGGAGATGCTCGGAGGTTCTTCCGTCAAAAAGTCGGTTACATCCTGAAAATCATACAAACTCTTCTTCGAGCAAAAGAAACTCCGGTCAGGGAGAAGTTCAAGATTTGTCCCAAAGTAATGATTGAAAATGATGCGAAAGCTATTGACCGGACTGATGGTGTCATATAATTGCGATGTGTCGTATCCGGGCAGATAATAAGCATTTAGAATCGAAAAAGCTACTTGGGCTGATCTGGGCTCTGTAACCTGTTGTTTGTTTTCAATCAGATCTCGAATCCCGTGATCTCCCTGGAGAATGATAATGGGCGGGTTGTCATCATCCTGAAGACAGTCAATGATCTCCAATATCTGTTTATCAAGGAACTCCATTTGGGGGAGATATTTTTCGATTTTGGCGGCAAAAGGTGACC
>JAGGWF010000092.1 GCA_021157685.1 Planctomycetota bacterium
TGATTACAAGCAGTACCCAAACTTCAAGAGGAAATTGAAAAAGGATGTTTCTGTAAATAATAAGAAAAGGAAGCAGCACAACCACTCCAACCATATTGGCCACAAGAAAAAAAGATGTCGATGGATGCTGCCTTTTGGTCAGGAGATTCCATCCCGCATGGGTTACGGCAGAGACAATTAACAGAATAATGGCTATCGGAGACATGAATTGTTACTTCCTATGATTACGCTTTTACCCGGGATTTCCCATATAACATTTTATATCTTAACTCAGCTACGCCGCTGATCCTCTTTTTTAATAGACTCTCAAATTGATCGTTTTCTTTTTGGCCATAATGTCAGCTTTCAGTTTTTTTATTCAACCACGAAACACACGATGCTTTTTTTTAACAACAGCTAAAAAGTGTCTGACCCCTTTAATTTTCCGTGAAGGCCGAGGATTGGAAACTGAGGACTGATTTTCTATTTCCACCTCCGTTTCCCCACCAAGGGCGTGAACGGTAAAAATCGCTAAAACGATGCCAAAAAGAACCTGTAATTTCATCTTTGATCTCCCTAAACCCAAAACAGAATGATTTCTTACTATTATACACACCATTGCGCCCAATATGCTACAGGGAAAATGGGCTATTTTCTGTGCAAATCTGTGAAGATTTTCACCCTATGCGAAATAGCTGGATAGCTAAATTGAGAATGTTAAATGAAGAATGAAGATTTTTATTCAAACCCTATATGAAACAGTATTATTGAGATGTGAGCTTTGAGGATTGAGGAAAACCCCTCCGGCCTTCGGCCACCTCCCCTTTGCAGGGGAGGAACTTGAATATGAACAGCGTGGGCACAGCCCACCCTTGTCAGTAAAATGGAAAACAAGAGGACTGAAAATGCAAACTGTAAGTCTTTTCAAGAAAAGAAAATAGGCACTGACAATCAGTCGCTGTCAGTGCCTGTCATTGAGCGGAGGAGGAGGGATTCGAACCCCCGGTACATCGCTGCACAACGGTTTTCAAGACCGTCACCATAAGCCGCTCGGACACTCCTCCCGAAACCAGCTTTGAAAACTTAATTTACCTGTCCACTGCAAAAATTTCAAGCGAAAAAACAGAAATCGCACTATGTTTGAGATATAAAAACGGATTTTGCACATTCTCCGGCCCTATTTCGCATAGGCATGCAAAACCTCCAAAAACTGGTTTTTGACATGAGATCGCTATTTTGTTAGAATGGAGTCATCAGAGATAGCTTATGGGAGCAATACCAATGCGTTTATTTGTCAGTCTCGGCCAGAGCAGCGTCAATGAATTGGAATTCGACCGTGGCCCCATTTATATCGGCAGGCAAATGGGCAGCCAAGTGTTTCTTCCAGACAAGTCCGTATCCAGACGGCACGCTGTTTTCTATACTACAAAGGATGGGGGATGGGTTATTGAAGACTTGGGGTCTTCCAACAAAACGTATGTGAACAGCCAGGTCATCCATAAAACCGAGCTGAAACATAATGACATCATTCGTATCGCCGACTTCCTGATTCGCGTCGGCCTCGAGGCGGACGAGGATCGGGATCGTCGTAATGAAATGGAAGAAACGATTATTGGGGTACATCAAGACAATCAGCAAAAGCTTCGTCGAAGTCTTCACACAGTCGAACGGAAACTTGAGGCCCTGGATGCCCCGCCGTTTAAAATCCCGGCCAAGCGTATCAGGCAGTATGATGAAGCCCTCGCTGCGATCAATAAATGCAAAAAGATGGATCCGCTCTACAGAACGACTATGGATTTATTGTTTCAGCAATTCACAGCGAAAAATATCTGGATGGCTTTCCGCAAAAACACCACGGGACCTATGGATATCGAGGACGGCAAACAAATTTCAACTGAGCATATCAGGCGATTGGATCTGGCACTGCCGGCGAGTTTGACAGAAGCCATGACCGAAAACAAATACCTGCTCGTTCACCAACTCCCGCGGCAGATTCTCGCCCGCAGCATTCGATCGGTCATGATCACACCGATTTCCGCCGGAGAAGATAATCATGGGGTTATCTACATAGCTAATTCAACAGACCACCCACACTATAATCTTGCCGATCTGGATTACCTAATTCTGGTCTCGATTAATCTGGCATATGCAATCGACCGGCTCTAAATTAGCAATAACTAAGCGGATAAAGTGTTCCACAGTGCCAGCCAAAAGGACATCGCCGGAATACACACCAGATAATACAGCAGGACAATGGAACTTATTTTTTTTACATCGCCGCCGTAATGCTTCACCTGCATCATCAAACCGGTCGCCGGTGCGGAGGCGGCCTGCATCACCAACATCGCAGCAAAAAGCAGGCAGTTGTCGTGAATTTTCAGGCCGTAAAGCACCCCAACCATCAAAAGCGGCAGGAAGATAAACTTAACAATCAAAATACGATAAGCATCCTTCCAATACGCTCTGAAGTCCCATGTCGCCGTCGCCAGCATCGCAGCAAGTACAAACATCGAAACCGGCGGCGTAGCCGAACCGAGCATCTCGATGGGAGTAACAATTGCATCAAGCACCACCGGCGACACCATCTTATGCAGACCCAGAAACACGATGGTTATCGAGACGAGAAATATCTGAAACTCAGAATCTATAACATTCACACCAGCACCTATGCATTAACCGGATGAACCGTTTTTTTAACAAATAATTGTAACCGTTCACGGAGTTTAAACATCGATACTGTCCAAAAAACGGCGTTCGAGAATCCTTTGATATGTAAAATACACGAAAAAGACCTGAAACCGTGGGTCTGCAATAAAAAGAAACTCGATTTTTGAGTCAAAAAAGCCTTTCTGACCCCGTGAACGGTTACAAATAATTTAATTTACTCGTAACCTGAGCCATTTAAAGTACATTAACTAACTAATTGGATGTGTGAAAGTTGATTTCATGAACCGAAAACCCTATATTGAAAGCGTATGATAAATTATCCAATCCAATTTCTGCTTGGGATTTCATCCAACCCAAGGGGGTTTGCGCAATCACTTTCGTTGCGGCCACCGAGGTTTGGGCCGTTTCCGTTCTCTTTGAAAACTCAAGACGATATACCGGTGAATCGTTGTTCTGATTCCGGCGATGTCCGCCGAGCCCAAAAAGGGGATCAGGATGCCTTCCGTCGGATAATGGAGCGCTATCAAGGGCATGTATCCAGGTTGCTCTGGCGATTCACACGAGACAAAAACAGTCACGAAGAACTGGTGCAGGAAAGCTTTGTACAGGTCTATTTGTCTTTGCACACCTACAAAGCTCGGGCACCGTTTGAGCATTGGCTCTCTCGCATTGTGACACGCGCGGGCTACCGTTTCTGGAAACAAAGCAAACGGCATATGCATGTGTCCCTTCATGACCAGGATTGGAAACAGTTATCTCAAGATCAGGCAGACCCTACAAACCCGCAACAGGCGGCTGAATTGGTCCACCACC
Organism: Planctomycetota bacterium; assembly: GCA_021157685.1. Taxonomy (GTDB): domain Bacteria; phylum Planctomycetota; class Phycisphaerae; order Sedimentisphaerales; family Anaerohalosphaeraceae; genus 4572-13. The sequence continues at coordinate 3,460 of JAGGWF010000092.1, forward strand.
TGCTTTCAAAATTGCCGCCTCGTGACCGGCTTGTTTTGACGCTTCGTTATCTGGATCAATGCAGTGTTGCGGAAACTGCTCAGCGAACAGGGTGGACCCCGTCGCTGGTGAAAGTCCAGACATATCGAGCTAAACAGAAGCTTAGAAAATTGCTTAAAAATACGGACATCGAATTTGAGGTCTAAATTATGAAAAAACAAACATTCAGCAATCTCGTTTCATTGGCACAACAGGAGTCCCCTCCTTGTGTCGATGTAGCCGATGGCGTTATCTCGACATTAGCGGCCTTGGTTCACAAGAAACCAGATCCCTATCGGGCGTACACCTGGATCGGCGCAGCATCCGCAGCGATGGCCGCTTGCATCTTGATCGCCGCGACGGTGTCCTGGCAGTCAAGCTCTGATTCCGTCAGTGAAATAATGACTTATGTTTCATGGGTGGCACAATGAACCAATCCGAGTTAAAACCCCAATGGCCCATCACAGCGCCCGCATTGAAGCCGATTCTTTTCAGCGCATTGATACTGATTTCGGGAATCGTCATCGGTGCAGGATTGACACTCATTATCACAGGCAACTTGGATGCCCAAAAATCGTTGCCGCCCGGCCCGGAATATATGTCCGGCCGGATGGTCAAACGCATCGCAGGAGAATTGAAGCTCTCGCCACAACAGCAAGACCAGCTTAAACCGATTATCCAACGACATATGAAGGCGATGGACGATATTCGCAGGCAAGCGAGTCCGGAGATCAGCAAAGAACTTAAGCAGATGAACGAGGAAATCCTCAATATTTTGGATGAACCGCAGAAAGAAATCTGGAAAGACCGAGTCCAGCGTATGCAGGAGCATTTCACGCGAATGCGTCATCGGCACAGTCCAGGTGACAGCAGAAGAAATGAAAGTGGCTCCGATTTTCATCCACGGCGGGATAGGCGGCATCAACCCGACCGATTTCATGAAAGGCATCCGGAGGGGCAATTTCCGCCAGAGGGGAAACCGCCCATTGACGACACATCCCCCCCCCATGAACTGAACCCTCTACCGGAAGCACCTCCAGAGGAATAATAGAAATTAACCATATTGAAATTAGCGAAGTTTGAGGGTCGCCAGTGCCATGATTGCAAAAGCAATCGAAAGCAGCCAAAAGCGGACAACAATCTGAGGTTCTGACCAGCCGCACAAATGGAAATGGTGGTGGATTGGAGCGCATCGGAAAATTCGCTTTCCGCCGGAGTATTTATAATATCCCACCTGTAAAATCACACTGACCAACTCCATCACAAACACGCCCCCAATGACAAAAAGCAGTATTTCATTGCGGGTAACAATTGCCCCATAGCCCATCGCCGCACCCAGCGGCAGGGAACCAACATCGCCCATAAAGACCTGAGCGGGATGGCAATTGTACCATAGAAATCCAAGCACCGCCCCCGTAATCGCGGCGAAGAAGATGGCCAGTTCACCTGACTGAGGCACATGCGGCAAGAGCAAATAACTGGCCCAAGTAACCTGAACGGAACTGGACATATATTCTGAAGCAATATAACATAAAATTATCAGAACCGTCGAGACAACCACCAGACAACCAGAAGCCAGCCCATCCATTCCATCTGTCAAATTGACTGCGTTGCTGGTCGCGGAAATATAGAGTACGGCAAGAATGGCGAACATCCAACCCGCCAGAGGAATGCCATATTTATAAAACGGCAGCCACAGACGCCGGGCATCCGGAAGTTGTTGAAAGTCAGAATAAAGGAAGATCCCGACGAGAACCGCTCCCCCGAATTGAAATACCAGTTTTTCCCATGCTTTCAGGCCATCGCGGCTGCGCTGATGCGTATGACTGGTTAATTTAAGCCAATCATCAACCGCCCCGATACCGCCATACCAAATGACAATAAAGATCGCTTTACGAATAAACGGATTATCCAGACGGGCCCATAAGAGCGTCCCGGCCAACACAGCGGCCAAGATAATAATGCCGCCCATTGTGGGTGTATTGGTGCGGTCCTGCATTAATTTATTCAGTGCGGCGTGGTGAAATTCAGGCCGGTCGCCAATTTTCATTCGCATCAGCCAGCGAATGACTTTGGGGGCGATCAATACGGCAATCGCCAAACTGGTCAAAGCCGCCAGCGTCGCGCGAAACAAAACATCCTCATATGCATAGAACCCGATCCCATGCAATATATCCTGCAACCACGATAATAAATGATAAATCAATCTTCACTCCGAAACTCTGGAAGTTTTTCGTTTATTTAGCACACACAGCATCTCACACGGCCAAGCACAGATTGACCGTGCCACCCGTCGAACAAGCTGAAGATTGAACTCCTACGGTTCGAATAGTTCCCTTAGCCGCTGGATTGCTTTTTCCAGATTGGCCGAGCGGGAGCCCTTGACCAGTATTATATCGTCAGGTTTTATCCATTTGTGCAAATTATCACATAATTGCTCGGTGTTTTTGAAAGCACAAAACTTAAAGGGGTCAGACACCTTTAATTCGGCGGCTCCCTGCAAAATCTGCTCGGCGAACGGTCCAGCGGCCAATAACACCTGTACCCCTTCGGAGACGGCCTGCTTCCCTAATTGCGTATGGAGAGATTCAGACTGCAGCCCCAATTCGGCCATACTGCCCGCGATGAACACCTTGCGTTTTTCCGTATCGGCGGCCATTGAAAATAGACAGAATAGAGCATTAGCCATTGAGGCGGGGTTGGCGTTGTAGCAATCGTTCAAAATGGTCAAGGGTCCGATAGTTTCGATCTGCAATCGTAAATCAGGAGGTTTAAGCCACTCGGCAGCTTTAGCAAAATCTGGCAGCGAGATATTCAGTCCGCGGCAAACCGCCCACGCAGCCAGCACATTCATAAGGTTCGCCCTGCCCGCCAGCGGCACACGGACAATTTGTCCATCAATTACGAGCGACCCGCCATCGCCCTCTGTTTGCAGATTGGTCCCAACAACATCACATTCCTGGGCCAATCCGAACGATGTTATCGGGACATCGTAATGAGTCCTTATGTGGCTCAATAGGTCGTGCTGGTCCCCGTTAACATGGAACGCCCCGCCGGTTCGCAGACCTTGTACGATGGACGCTTTTTCTTTGACGATATTTTCGAGTGTCCCGAAACCCTCTAAATGCGACGGAGCTACCAGAGTGATGAGAGCAATATCCGGGTTGGCGATGCGGGTCAGGGATTCAATCTCGCCGGGGTGGTTGCTGCCCAGTTCCAAAAGCAGGATTTCGTCATCCGGTTCGGCAGAGAGAATCGTCAGCGGCAGGCCGATATGATTATTGAAACTCCCACGGGCCTGTCGGCATTTGAAGAAACGGCTCAAAATCTGGTGCAGGATTTGGCGGGTGGTGGTCTTGCCGACCGAACCGGTGATGGCAATGATCTTGGCGGACAATTGCTGACGATACCACGCCGCAAATTGAGCCAGTGCTGCGATGCAATTGTCCACTTGGATCAACGGGGTTTTGGTTTGGGGCGGTGTGTCAACATCTTGCTGAACAACAATGCAAGCCGTCCCCTCTTCAATCGCGGAAGCAGCGTATTGGTGGCCGTCAAAGTTTTCGCCGGTGATTGCAAAAAACACCTGCCCGGATTGAATTGTACGAGAATCAATGCTGACACCGTTCAAGAACAATGCACCGTCTCCGGCGATGAGTTCACCGCCGATAATTTCAGCAAGTTGTGTTGCATCGATTGGTTTCATTGGTATTTGTTACCGTATCTACACAATCCAAATCGTCATAATGGCAATAAAATTGTTAGTCTACAGGAGTAGCTTGCGGACCATTGTACCAGTAGCCAAATATCGTTGAATATGTCTGGTTACTTTCGCCGGGACCTCGAACCAATAGAACAAATTCTTTCCCATTTTCTTCGGAGAAGTACCCCCATTCTGGGTCTCCCCAAATGGGTGACTTAATCTTCTGAATGTATGTGGGAACTAATCGCTTTAAAGTGTCAGGATATACACCTTTATCTCCTTTATATTTCAGCAGAGCTATAACTATTTCGTCACCACTTATACGAGTTTTAAAATACTGTATTTCGTTACGATTTTTTCTCACGTATTGGATGGCTAATATAGCAAGTAAAACAGCAAATAGAGTTATCAAAAATATTAATAGCTTTTTATTCATCTTAAGTCCTTCGGGCTTTTATTGCGGGCGAGACGCCCGCGTTCCCAGTTAGATTGCTTTCAATGCTTCTTCAAAATCGCTGAAATGTTTTTTTTCTGCGCCGATTATTTGGTAATCCTCATGACCCTTTCCAGCCAGCAGGACGATATCGCCCGCTTCGGCCTGTTGGACGGCATATTGGATCGCTTTGGCGCGGTCCGGCTCAATAAAAGGGGTCTGACCCCTTTTGATTTCAGAAGAAAATCCCCGCGCTATGTCGGCGATGATCGCGTCGGGGTTTTCTGTGCGGGGGTTGTCGCTGGTTACAATGACCATATCGGCCAGTTCTTCGGCGGCGGTTGCCATGCGGGGGCGTTTGGTCTTGTCACGGTCTCCGCCACAACCGAACAGCACGATCAGACGACCCTCACACAGCGGTTTGAGCGTCTTTAATACATTTACCAACGCATCGTCGGTATGGGCGTAATCCACGAAGACCCTGATGCCCCGCTGGTCGGCAACCTCGGACAAAACCGGTTGCAGACGACCCGGAACGATTTGCAGGGCGGACAGTCCGGCAGCGATTTCACCCAGCCCGATCCCCGCACCAAGGCAAAGACCGGTGGCGGCAAGACAATTTAAGATATTGTGCCTGCCGGGAAGATGGGTGGTTACTTTTTCGCTGTAATTTTCAAAGATGATACTGAACTCACTGCCGCCTGAGTCCATACGATGCACTTTGGCATTGATGTCAACGGGACGGTCGATGCCGTACCAGAGCAGCCGTGTCGCCGGTTCGATAATTTCGGCGATGGTGTGAGCCGCATCCGACTCGGCGTTCAAAACCGCCAGGCCATGAGGCGGAAGATCAGTAAACAACAACATCTTAGCATCCAAATAGTCGTCTTCGGTTTTGTGATAGTCCAGATGGTCGCCGGTTAAGTTCGTAAATGCCGCTGCGGTGAACGATATGCCCGCCAAGCGTTTTTGGCTCAAGGCGTGACTGCTGGCCTCAATGACCATATAGCTTGCATCGTTAAGGACTGTTTCCGAAGCAGTGCGTGCAATGGTAATCGCATCGGGGGTGGTCAAAGGCGCCGGGGCAACTGTTTTTCCGGTGTTGTATTCGATGGTGCCGATAAGTCCGCACTTTGCACCGGTGTGTTCGATAATCGAACGAGTCATATAGGCGACCGTCGTTTTGCCGTTTGTTCCGGTTACGGCCAAATTGGTCAGTTTGGAACTGGGATTCCCCATCGAGGCCTGAGCCAACAGACCCAACGCGGTAGCGGTGTCTTCGGCGATGATGCAGTCCGTACCCTCAACAGGTCGCTGCGTAACAATGTACGCCGCTCCGTTGGTGAGAGCTGTGTTGATGTAATCGTGTCCATCGACCTGCGTGCCGAAAACCGCAACGAACACATCGCCGAGCTGAATCTTTCGGGAGTCGGCACATATTCGAAGCCCATCTGACTGTACCAATGCCAATAATTGTTTAAATGTCATACTGCATCCGAACTATGGAAAATTGTTTTGAATACCTAAGTATTCTATCGGCCATTCGAACAATACGCTACAGAAATGAAA